>NZ_JBFVFE010000005.1:0-122707 GCF_052728615.1 Mariniflexile sp.
ACTTACCGTCATGCTGGCCCCCAAAACGTTACTGAACTGGATGTTACTGGCTTGTACGGTGGGATTGGTTAAAGTGGCTTGGCTGCCATCTAAATATGAAGATGTTAAATATTGTGTAGTTGAATCTGTGCCATTAAATTCATAAACCCTAAAATAATAGGTTGTACTAGGTTTCAGACCATAAATGGTAATATTATTTTGTCCGGTTCCTTCAGCAACTACATACTCTCCTGGTAAAATTTGGTTACCAGCACCAAAAACACCAGGTGTATAATCGGCACCATCAGTAGGGATTGCGGTTACTACGCTTCCTTCTTTTGCTATTATAATGCGTTTTGCACCATCACCTTTGGTAAAATTTATTATTAAACTATTACCATTAATGGAGGAAGTGTTAAAGTTTGTTGAAGGCGTTGTTGGAGCCTGGGCTATAACCCAAATAGGTGAAGCCATAAAGAATAGTATAGCCAGGGCTTTTTTAAATTGAGTAAAAGTTTTCATAATAGTGTTGATTAATAGCGTTTTTATTTTGTTTATTCGAATATTAAAAGTTCATTATTTTATAGTCGTTGGTGTTTAATCGGTTTACTGGTTTTGTGTTTTAGTATTGTGGTACAGTTCTAAAATAATAAATGGCGTCATTTGGCATGGAGGAAATAATGGTATGCTTATGGTTTTTAAACCAAGTTATTTCATAACCGCGTTCGTGATTTAATTTGTAATTGCCAATCACTTCGGCTTTAACAAGGTTCCATCCTTTTTTAAAATTCAGGTTATAATTTACATTTGTTTTAACCTGGATAGTATTGGTCCCCTCTTTTTGCACATTACCTTCCCAGTTTTCATCAGCGTTTAAGGAAAAATCAGCAGCAGCGTAAGCCCAGTATAGCAAATAGCCCTCATCTCCTGAATCTAAAAGACCGTCATAAAGAAGGTTTTTAGTTACCCTTACCGAATTTCCGATGGTTAAATTCCCAAGTCGTTGGCCATCTCTAATGATTGCTAAACTTGTCCTTGACGTAAAACCAACATCTGCATTGGTAAATTGCAAAGACGACATTTCGCGTATATCAAAAAAGGGAGTGTAAAAAGCAGGGATTTTTTTAAAGGACAAACTTGTTTCCACCTCTTTTGGGAAATTGAATATAATGTTGCCATCTGCCAGTATGGTTTCAATTTTAAGATAATTGGGTTTTCTGTCATCTCTATATTGGAGTGAAATATCGGCAGGGCCACCTTCCCAATTTGGCAATTTATTATTTTTGCTTACTGTTGTTGTTTCCATAAAATTTTTCCAATACCAATCGTCTTGGTCGGTATTTTTTTGAAGCGTTTTTTTTTCTTCAGGGCTACGTTTTTTTTCTTCAGCTTCCTGTTTGCTGTTCGATTCTTCAATTTGCTGCATCATCTCTTTCATTTGAGGTAAGTTCATCATACTATCCTGAATGCGCCTGATCTTTGCCATGTCTTGAGGAGTTTGGGCCTGAACAAAACACATTACAAATACCAATAACATGGTTGCGATTAAAAATTTGGTTTTCATATTAGAGTTTTATAAATTCCACACGTCGGTTATTTGCTTTACCTTCCGGCGTATTATTTTCTGCAACTGGAACAGATTCTCCCTTTCCTGTTGTTTGCATCCGTGCTTCACTAATACCACTATTTATTAAAGCTTCTTTTACGGCAGCTGCCCTTTGTTCGGAAAGCCGCTGGTTATAATCGTCATTTCCATCGCTATCGGTATGGCCTTCAATATTGAAATTTAAATCAGGATGTTCTTGCATCATTCTGGCGACTTCATTGATAACACCCATAGATTCCGGTTTAATGGTCGCTTTGTTAACATCAAACAAAATACCCCTGGTTACAAACTTGCCATCTGCCATCACACGATCGTACAACGCTTTACCACCTTCGGCAATACGGATGTTCTTAATGGCGATAGTAAAATTTTCCTTTCCATAAGGATGGGTATAGCCTTCAATGGAAACTTTTTTAGGCATAAATCCCAAATTAGGGATATTAAGTGCGTGGTACTCATCGACAAATATTTTTAATGAGCGCTGGTTAAATGCAATAGCAATATGCCGCCAAACAGGTTGCTGGTCCATCATGGTAGTTTCAAAGCTTTTATATTCTTTCCTTTGGCCTTTTATTGTCCCATTAAAAAGGACACCATAACGGTACACATATATTGGTTGATAACTACCTGCTTTATCGGGTAATGTGATATAAGAATCACCATCCCAAAAACGTAGTCTATAAAGCTGGTGGTAAGAATAAACAGACACTACTTCCTGATCATAATAAGCATCAAACTCCAAGGTAAAAACTTCCGGTAAATATTCGTCGGTTTCCATTAATGGTGCAATGATACTTCCATTATCAAAATTGATGATATTTTCATTGGCAAAAGAAGCGTTTTCGACATTGCCCTTTACGAGGTCCCAGCGCGATGGGAATTCACCGTTTTCCTCGCCGACCAAATCGTCCTGAAATATAATTTTATCGCCAGGCACAAAATTATATTTGGACCAAGGTTTTAGGTCCTTACTCGTTTCACCTTCATTTAAATCTAGGCCATTCTGGTTTCCTGATGTTTCATTGCCATTGTCAGTATTGGTTTCTTTTTCATCTTTCTTTTTAACGGTTTCATCATTTTCCGGTTTCTTTTTTTTGTTGCCATCAAGAATGGTATCCATTGTTTTATCGGTTTCCTTTTCAACTTTTTTTTCCAGTTTACGTTCAACGGTCCTTTCAGCACGTTTTTTTAGTTTTTTTAATAGTTGGGCTTGGGCGTTTCCTGAAGCCAATACAAATATAAAAGCAAGGAGGAGGGTTTTGAATTTCATTGTGCCAAGATTTTTAGAATTAATATTCTGTTATCAGCTTTATTTAATGACAATTTTTTTAATACTATGTCTGTTTTCAGAATACAGCTTTATTAAATATATACCGGCTTGGAAACCACTTACATCGAGTTGGTTTTGAGTGCCAGTAGTCAAAATTTGTTTTCCGAGTAAATCAAAGATTTCAATTTTTGTAATCGTTATTTCAGACTTTATATTGATATAGTTTGATGTTGGATTGGGATATATAATTGATACAAACCCTTCTATTGTAGGGCTATTTATTCCTAAAGTTTCAGGTTCAAATTTTACGATCCAAAAATCGTGTCCTCCAATGGTGTCTCCTGCTCCTGAATCATCAGAACTGGTCTCCCCTATGGTAATATACCCATCGTCGGTAGTTTGTATGATTGACGTTATAAAATCACTTTGTGTTCCTCCCAATATCTTCTGCCATTGAAGATTTCCTGTAGTATCCAATTTTACGATCCATCCATCATAACTACCTTGGGCGTTTGTTATGTCTCCGTCATTAGATTCTGTATATCCAGATACTATATAGCCTCCATCTATGGTTTCCCGAACAGAAAAAGCTCTGTCTGTTTCGGTTCCTCCCATTGTTTTTTGCCACTCTAAATTTCCGGTAGTATCCAATTTAACTATCCAATAATCTTCTTGGCCATGATTTCCAGTAATATCACCATCATTGGAAAAGGTAAATCCCACAACAATATAACTGGCATCGGAAAGTTGTTGTACGTCCAAAGCTTCTTCAACACCAGAACCTCCAAGTCTTGAATCCCATTCTACATTACCTTGAGCATCTAATTTTAATACCCAAAAATCTGATGTATTAACTAGGTTTTCATACGGATTTGTAGAACCAACCACAATATAGCCACCATCAATAGTCTGTTTGATATTTTGGGCTTCATCAAAACTACTGTTATTGTCATACCTATAATTGTTCTGCCATTCTACATTCCCGATAGCATCCAATTTTATTACAATAGCATCTGTTTCGCTTGTGCCTATAAAAGTATAGCCAGCCAAAACATACCCTCCATCTTTTGTTTGTACTATAGAAAAAGCGCGTTGAGCATTGCCATCGCCATAGCTTTTTTGCCATTGAAGATTCCCTAAATCATCCAACTTTACAACCCAAATATCTTCACGGCCAAAACTTTCGGTTATATCTCCATCACTAGAATTGGTATGTCCTGCAACGATATAACCGTTATCAGTAGTTTGATTGATGGAAAATGCCACATCAGTAATAGAACCACCTAATGCTTTTTGCCATTGCAAGTTTCCAGAAGCATCCGTCTTTACTACCCAAAAATCTCTATTTCCATGATGATTGGTCACGTCTCCATTTGACCCAGATGCATACCCTGCCATAACATACCCTCCATCTAAAGTTTGTTCTATGGCATAAGCATAATCATCAATTGTACTTCCATAAATCTTCTGCCACGCTATTTCGGGTTGTGCAAGCGCTTTTAGAGTTATAAATAGTGCGATAAATATGTATAATTTTGTTTTCATGATATAAATGTTTTTGTAACTATTCAGGCACTTATAAAAACGAATAAATTTAGACACAGATTTCACGGATTACACGGATTTTTTATTGCTTTGAAAGGATTTTTGTAAAAATTCAATCAAATTATTGAAAGTATGACATACAGAATTATTGAAATCTGTGAAATCCGTGTCAAACTTCTAAGAGGCTGAATAGTAACATGTTTTTATTGATTAATATTATTTTACAACAATCCTTTTAGTGATCTGTCCTTTATCGGTTTCTATTTTTAATAGATATAATCCATTTTGAAAGACATCAACCCTAATGGTGCTTTTAGTTGTTGTCAGTAATAGTTTTCCCAACGTGTTATACATTTCTATGGTTTTAACAGGAGATAATGTTTTGACCGTAATAATTTCTGAAGCTGGGTTTGGAAAGATTTTTGTGTCCAAGAGTTCGTTGGATGCCACGCTTAAACTAAAAGGTATTACCTCACTGTAAAAATAGAGTGCTTTTGTGTTTTCTTTCCACCCATTGGTTGCATCCCAATTATTATATCTATAGCTTTCAATAAGATTGTCGTTCGCATCATAGACATCATTCCATTTTTGGGTGTTTCTCCAATCATCCAGCCCAATATCCCAACTTTGAAAAATCCATTGTGTAATGTGGTTATTGGTATAGGTATATTGTACACGAGAGTAATTTTGGAAAGAAGGATCAAAATAGTATAAAGTGGTGCTTGTTTCTATTTGCCCATTACCATTATATGTATAATTTACTTGTCTTGCTGGTTGCCAAGCGCCTTCTTCCCAACTAAAATCATTTATTTGCTCAAGTAGGTCATTATTATACACATATTCCCTTTTAAAAGTATTTATCCAAGTATCTGTTGCTGTATCCCATTCTTGTTGAAGAAGTTCTGTTAACACACCTCCTATAATAGTGTTAACAGTTTGCTCATCATTTACCATCTGCATTAAACCGGAGTCGTAATTTCTATTTATATAAGCTAAAGTTCTGCCATCTACATCATAAACGGTTTCAAACTCATTATTTGGAATCCAGATATCCTGGTTGTTTTGGGAGAGGTAGGAAATTCGTTTTGTTTCTCGTTGAGCATCATTGTATAAAAACTCATATTTATCTACATATAACCATGTCATTGAGCTATTATCCCATAATTGATTAACAACCGATTCTGGAGCGTTAAACCCGTTGTATGTATAAAAACCTCTAGCAACATTTAGCCAATCGTTTGTATTTGAATCCCAGGTTTGATTTGTAGAAACCGAAGGAAACCCAAGGTTATTTAGATCGATATCTGTTTGTTGGTTATTGACCCAAATACCATTGGTTTTTTTTATATGCAAATAATTAGTATAATTTGCCCCTTCATTGGCATAGGTGTAATGTTCGCGAATGGTCATTAATAAAGCCATGGCACTCTCATCCCAGTTAAAATTTTGAATGGAATCCAGTTTATATTCAGTTTGGGCACCAATGGTCTGTAACACGGTCCAACAAAAGATTAGCGCAACGGTAAACGTTTTTGTAATTTTTTTCATGATTTGTGTTTTTATGGATTAATGTTTTTTATGAGCGATTTTTAAAATCCCATCTTTATAAATTGATAGTCCTTTTTATTGATGATGGTTTCTTTTTTTTCAAGGCTTACCGCTGTCATGGTAAAGCTTTGTTTCTTTTTCTTTTTATGCTCAAAGTTCATTTCCATAAGCAGTGCATCTTCGGCAAGTACTTTTAATAAAGCAGGGTCGAAGCCTTTCGGGCCATTTTTATTATTTGAGAATGCAAAAAACGCACTAAAGTTTACAGGTGCATCCAAGGTAAAATACATGGTGCCCTTATAGTCGGCATTTTCTAACTCCATGCCATAGCTTTCATAACCCAATATGGTTTTTGTGCCAATTTCTTTAAAACTATAATTTGGTTCATTTTTTTTATCATTGTCTGGATCTGGGATTTTCATCATTTGTGCCATGTTTTGGCCGTTGGCATTCATAAACATCGTAGTAATTCCAGCTTTGGAATCCATGACCATGCTCACGTTTCCCATTTGCTTGGATTCCTTACTTGACATTTCCATACCAAAGTAATCCTTGTTAGGGCCTATGAGGTAATTCATCTCCATAGGTTCATTTTTTTCTGCTTTTATTTCGGTTTTATATTCCCAATCAAACTGATAGATTTCAGGTAATTTTGAGGCATCCAATTTGCCGGAGCCCATTAATCCGTCTGTTATTTTTTTAAGTTTACCTTGTGCCTCAATATGTGTGTTTAAGCAAAAGCAAAGCGTCGCGAGTATGATAAGTTTTGTTTTCATCTGTTTAATTATCGTTTTTCTTTTTATTGTTTTTCCAGGGTTGCAATCCTTTTTCCATTAGTTTACCAAAAGGCCCCGGCATCAGGGATTGCTCTGTGGCATCCGGTAGTTTTACGCTTACATTTTGGTAGGTGTAAACAATTCTGCCTGTAGGATGATCTTCTTTTTTAACTTCTGGGTTGATGGTGTTTATATATAATTCTGACAATCTTCCGTTGTCATCAAACTGGATATAGCTTCCCGGGTATTCAGGATCGTTATAGCTAAACTTTGTACAAGTATTTGAATTGTTGCACTTGGTTTTGGAAGGTGTATAATATGAGTCGTCTTCAAAATGGCTCGGTTTATAGATAAAAGCGAGCTCCAATATCAAGAAATTGAGAGAAATTTCTTTTTCTGCCAGGGCACTAAATGCTTCCAAATAGGGCTGTGCGGGCAGTTTATACGCTTGGGGAATCATACTGGCAGTCATAAAGCCCATCATGTCAGAAGCTGCTAATTTCATTTTTACATAACCACCCTCATTGTAAGCATAAGCATAGCCTTTGCTGTCATGGAACAACGGTTTTTTTGTTGGGTCTGGAAATTCTGTGCGCATGGCAATGGCATCGGCATCAAAATATTGCGTATGGATAACGGCTTTATTTTCATAATCATAATATAGTTTCATAACAACATCTGTTGTAAAGAAATCGCTTGCCGAATTGATGACCAATTCCTCCTCTTCGTATGATGTGGCCCTGTTCTTTGCATTGTCTGTGCTATCGAAGGATACTTCCCGGGTCTGTAATCCTTTTTCTTCGGCACGTTGTTTTAGCTTGTCCAGAAGTTGGGCTTGGGTATTTTGACCTAAAAAAAGAAAGAGTAGTGTCAATAAAATTTTGTGGTAATTTATTTGTGTTGATTTCATTTAAAGGCTGTTTTAGTTATAGGAAAAGAATGACAGCTTTGGGAATATTTTTAACAACAATGATTAAAGATATTATAAGTCTGGTGTGAAGTTTTGCCTAACTTTATGTATGGCAGGTTATTATGTGTGAACTGTAATAAAAAAGTTGTATATTAACAAAACGGTTGGTTGTAATTATTTTTTACTTATTATGATAGTTTTTAACCATACATACAATAAATTATGCAGGTAGTGTAAATTCGAGAGTAACCCTTTATAATGTGATTATCTTTGATGAATGAATATTTGAAGCATAGCAGAATGATAAGAGCCATAATTGTGGATGACGAGTTTGGTGCCGTGAAAAACCTTAAATGGGAGCTGGAGAATTTTTGTAAGGATATTGAGGTGTGCGATGCGCTCACAAATCCGGTGGAAGCTATTTCTGCCATTAATTATTTAAAACCCGATTGTGTTTTTTTGGATATTGAAATGCCAGAAATGGATGGCTTTCAACTCTTGGCAAGTTTGAAATATCGGGAATTTGATCTGATAATCACAACGGCTTTTGATAATTATGCCATAAAGGCATTTAAAGAACATGCCATAGATTATTTGTTAAAGCCTATAGATTCCGATGACCTTTCCGAAGCCGTTGAACGCGTTAGGGTCAATAAAACCAAAAATGAATTGGGTTTTGAAATACGTAAAGTGATTGAAAGCATTACACCAACCGGTGAATCGAAAAAGGTTGCCATTCCCGTAGCTGGAAAAACCATTTTTGTTGATGCAAATGATATTATCTATTGCAAATCCAGTGGCAATTATTCAGAAATATATTTTAAAGACCAAAAAACAGAAATACTTTCAAAAAAATTAAAGGAAGTTGAGGTGCTTTTCCATAACGAAACCTTTTTTAGGGTCCACAACTCTTACTTGGTCAACATAAGTTACATAAAGGAATTTATTAAAAGTGATGGCCAATATATTGTATTGGATAATGGTACCAGCATTCCTGTATCGAGAACAAAAAAACATCCGTTGATGCAAGCATTAAGTGGATAATATTTTATATTATTATTCATGCAAACTTTTTTAGAAACCCTAAAGCATCCAAATGAAAATGGAATTACAATTTTTGTTTTAGGAATCTTATTCATTCTTGGAATCTACCATTTTTTGCTCTATTTTCAACACAGGGACAAAGCCTATCTTTTTTATAGTCTCTATGTTTTTTTAATTTTTATTGGGCTATTGAATCGTCCTAACCATGGTTTTATTCAAATCCTGATACAACCAATAAAAGGGTTTTTAGATCATTTAAGTTTAAATTTCATTCTGGTCTATAATTTGGTCTATCTCATCTTTGCCTCACAATTAATAGATCTCAGATCGGAATCGTACAAATGGTATATTTTATTTAAATGGATTATCCTGGTTCTGTTTGGATATGCCATTTTGCTTGAGGTTTTGTTCCTTGTTACCGGCGATGTAAATTATGTTATCAAAGGTCATATTGGTTTTACAATTCCAGCCTATTTAGCTGCCATATTGTATTATTATCCTCTGGTTAAAGTTAAAAGTCCAATAAAATATTACCTCATAATTGGATCGCTGTTTCTGGTACTTAGTTCCATAGTTGTATCGATGATCAAGCGTGCCGGACTTACACCTGAAGAACAAGAAATTAGATACAGCATTTTTTATCTTGGATTAATCATTGAAAATATATTTTTTGCCCTCGCCCTTGGGCATAAACAAAAACGAATTCTGACCGAGAAAAATAATGCCAAGGAAGTTTTAATTCGCCAATTAAAAGCCAATGAGAAATTAAAACTTAAGATCCAAGAACAACTTAAGAAGGATATAGCCGCCATAAGTGACCAGGCCAAAGCTGATAAACTGGAGAAAATAAAATCCAAATACGACAAAGAATTGGCCGAAATGAAAGTGTCTGCATTGCGAAGCCAAATGAACCCACATTTTATTTTTAACTCGTTAAACTCCATAAAGCGCTATATTATTGATAACGAAAAAGAAAATGCAGTTTATTACTTAAACAAGTTTTCGAAATTAATCCGTAAAATATTATCGGCTTCCATGGAAAAGGAAATTTCGTTGGCTGAAGAAATTGAAACGATGGAACTTTATGTGAATATTGAAAATATACGATTTGATAATACCATACAATTTTCAATAAACGCAGATGATGAATTAAATCTTAACACCATTAAAGTTCCTTCGTTAATACTGCAACCGTTTTTGGAGAATGCAATTTGGCATGGGCTGTCATTGAAAAAAGACGATAGATCATTGGTTGTGAATTTGGAAAAAGAAGGATCGGCATTTGTAAATATACATATTATAGATAACGGTATTGGTCGCGTGAAGTCTGCTGAAATAAAATCTAAAAAGGTACACCAACCAAATTCTGTTGGTATTAAGTTAACCAAAGAACGTTTGGCCATGTTCTCTATAAAATTTAAGCATGATTATGAGTTGGAAATTATAGATTTAATGGATGATAATAATACTGCAATTGGAACCATGGTAAATTTAAAAGTACCGCTTATTTGAATAAATGATACGATTCCCTATAAATAGATGATTTTGTTGGTTTGCTTACAAATATATGAGATCCTGAAATACCCAAATGACAACGGTATTGTTATTTTTGTTTTAGGTGTGCTGTTCATTCTGACAGTCTATCATTTTTTGCTTTACTTTCAGCATAGGGATACCACCTATTTATTTTACAGTTCATATACCTTCTTAATTTTAATAAGTCATGTAGATGATGTTTCCTCCGGATTTATTTTCGAATGGATCAAGCCCATTCACTATTATATCAATGAGTTCAATATTAATATCACATGGACCTATAATTTACTTTACTTCATATTCGCATTTACCTTTATTGACCTAAAGGCCTATTCCAAAAAATGGCATAATCTTATTTTTAGGTCAGTTTATGGTATTTTCATAGCAACGGTGTTATTTGGAGTTTTATATAGAATTACCGGAGATATTCAATTTATTCGGAAAGGAGACCTAATATTTTTAGTGTCAATTTTCATATTGTCAATTGTTAGTTATGTACTACTGTTTAAAATTAAGGCCAATCTTAAATATTATATTATTATCGGGTCACTTTTCCTATTTGTTTCATCCATGACCGCTACGGTAATCTTTAAGCTAAAACTATTACCGGTAGAGAATGAATTGCGCTTTACTATATTTTATATTGGAATACTTGTTGAAAACATATTTTTCTCATTGGGATTGGGGCAAAAGCAAAAACGGATTATTCAGGAACGCAATGAATCACAAGAAAAATTGATTAAACAACTTAAAAAAAACGAAAAATTACGTGAGAAAATCCAAAAGAGACTGGAGCGTGACGTAAAAGGTTTGAGCAAACAAGCGGAAGCCGATAAATTGGAAAGCATAAAGATAAAATTTGAAAAAGAGTTGGCCGAATTGAAGGTCGAGTCTCTACGAAACCAAATGAATCCGCATTTTATTTTCAATTCCTTGAATTCCATTAAACGCTACATCATAGATAACGAAAAGGAAAATGCGGTTTATTATTTAAATAAGTTTTCCAAGTTGACCCGGCTTATCTTATCATCTTCAACTGAGCAAGTCATCTCTTTAAAAGATGAATTGGAAACCATTACGTTGTATGTGAACATTGAAAATATTAGGTTTAACAATGACATTGAATTTTTATTGGAAGTGGATGAAGCGGTGAATCAAGAACATATTCAAATACCGCCCTTAATTCTTCAGCCATTTATTGAAAACGCCATTTGGCATGGTCTTTCACTTCGTAAAACCAACAAAAAATTAAAATTGAAAATTGAAAATGAAGGCGATTCACATCTCAAAATTGATATTATTGATAATGGTATTGGAAGAAAGCGGTCAGCTGAAATAAAATCAAAAAAAATTCATAATCAAAAAGCGGTAGGCATTAAAATTACTGAAGAACGCCTGAAGAATTTCTCCAAAAATCTCAATAATGACTATAGCCTTTTAATTGGTGACCTTTATGATGATGACCATACGCCTTTAGGGACACAAATCACCCTAAAATTACCCATTGATTAATATTATTTGGATCGATTATCTGTAAGGCTTAATTTTTTATAAGACTAATAACACAATTATTTTTTTATCCCGGTTAATTCTCTATATTAGAACAATGCATACAATAATTCAGTCTTCAATTCACACGCTTAGTAAATCAAAATCACTCTTAGGGTCGCTTTCTGATGAAATTATAAGCGATCACTCAGTGTCCCCTTACTATTCAAGTATTGGTTCTCATATTCGCCATATTCTGGATTTTTATGACTGTATTTTCGGTACGAGTTTGGATAATGGGATTGATTTAACCGCAAGAAGTAGAAACAAGAAAGTAGAATCTGAGTGTAGTAGTGCCAAGCAGTATTTAGATTCTATTATTGATAAGTTAATGAAGTTTGAATGTGATATGAATGATCCTGTTGTGGTTTTTGATGATTTGGGATTAGGCAAAGTAGAAATGACATATACTTATGGGGCATTGTTTGCACAAGCCAATAGCCATACCATTCACCATTATGCTATTATGAATTATATATTGGATGCCTTAAATATTTCTATGGAAGATTCAGATTTTGGCTATAACCCCACAACCCCAAAGCAAACATCTATAAATTAATCATTCATTTTTTGAACATACTGTCCATGATGGTTTTTATTCCCTTAAAAATCAAGAATACCGCCATGGCCGAAATTAAACATCCCACAATTAGTATAGGAATGTAAAGAGGCTTGTCTTTATTGCTAAAAGCGACGTGCATGAATATGGGACCTAAAAATAGGGTCATTAAGGCAAAAACCAATATTTTTACACCTTTGAATAGTATTGTTCTATCAGTTCTATCGGTTTCCATGGCTGTAATTTTTTATTGCTAAGCGCACATTTTTATAAGTATTTAAAAGAGCCTGGGCCTTTTCTTGTGAAATATTGAGTTCAGACATGATCATTTTTGTTCCTCGATCAACCAATTTATTATTGCTCAATTGCATATCCACCATTTTATTGCCTTTTATATGGCCTAATTGAACCATGGCAGTTGTTGTAATCATATTAAGCACCATTTTTTGAGCGGTTCCTGCCTTCATTCTAGAACTACCGGTTACAAATTCAGGGCCCACAATAACTTCTATGGGGAATTTTGAAACTTGGGAAAGCGGACTGTTTTTGTTGCAAGTAATACACCCTGTAACAATATGGTTTTCATTACATTTTTCTAATGCAGATATTACATAGGGCGTTGTGCCCGATGCGGCAATACCGATAACAACATCTTTATTTGAAATTTGATAAGATTTTAAATCTTCCCAACCTTGAGTGGTTGAATCTTCGGCAAACTCTACCGCTTTTCTTATGGCGACATCGCCACCTGCTATTAATCCAATAACCAAATCGTGAGAGACCCCAAAGGTTGGTGGGCACTCTGACGCATCCAATATTCCTAAACGACCACTGGTGCCTGCTCCTAAATAAAACAAACGACCACCATCCTTAAGTTTTTTCACAACAACAGCAACTAATTTTTCAATTTCTGGTAGTGCATTTTCAACTGCTAATGGAACGGTTTTATCTTCATTGTTAATATTATACAATAATGTCTGGACATTCATCTTTTCCAGATGATCGTAATTGGAATCCTGTTCGGTGGTTTTTGTGAAATTCATCATTCAAAAATAGGAATTAATCGCCGATTTTAATCAAAAAGGACACTCTCAACTTCTAATTTTTTATCATTTATAAAGTCATAAAGCGTTAATTGTCTTAAAATATAATAATCTTGCCAAAATTTTTCAAGTGAATTTAAATATTGCAGAACTGCCCTGTCTTTTTCCTGCAAGGCAATATTTAGGTCCGTTATGGTTATTTTGTCCAAAACATATCTTTTCTGTGAGATTTCATAGCGCTTTATGGCTATTTCTTTTGCTTTTTCAGAGGTAGCTAAAAAGTCTCTTTGGTTGGACCAATTTAAAACATGTAAATAAATTTCCTGTTCAAACAATTGTTTTTCTTGGTCTATATCGTTATTGGTTAAATCTAAATCTGCTTCAGCCATTTTGCGTTTGGATTTAGACACCCCCCAATCAAATATTGGAATGGAGACCGATAAAGAAAGGTTTTGCTGTTTATTGAAGTTGGTAAAAAGATTATTGAAATCATCCCCATTTTGGGAGATTCCAAAGTTGGCGTTCAGACCTAATTGTAATTTGTTGCTTCCTTTTACACGTGCTAATTCCTGTTCTGCTTCCAATCGTTTTCTTCTAAATTCTATAACTGCTTTCCTGTTGGATTGAGCTTCTTCTATAGCTTTATCAACATTTACATCAAATAGTGGTAGTTTATCAGGTATGACTAATTCTAAATTTTCTGTATCCAATTCTAAATATCGCGCTAAATTTTGAGAGGTCCTTTTTAACTCTATAATATTGGTAGTGACATCATTTCTGGAATTCAATAATGTCAATTCTACTTGCAACAATTCGTTTTCTGCAATTTTCCCTATTTTGAACCGTCCTTTAGAAATTTGATACAGTGTGTCTTGGTTAGATAAGTTTACTTTAGCAATTTCCAGTTGCACTTGTGCTTTAAGCAATTGAAAATAGCGTTGGCAGGCATTAACGGAAATGTCTTCCATTTTTTCAACAAAATCTCTTTTTGATTCTTCATAAATTAATGGTTCAATTTTTTTATCCCATTTAAAAGGGTTGTAAAACAAGGAATTTTGAAAGTACCTTACCGAAAAAGGGATGACCGAATAACCGATGTTATCATCGAGTCCAAAAAGTTCAATGCGCTCCAAATTAGAATTTAATGAGAGCGTACCCCCTGTGTATGGGATGTTTTGTGCTATGGACAAGCCGCCTTCCAAAAGTAATTGGTCTTGATTTACAAAAATATCCTGACCGGCATCATTGGTTATTCTACGTACCGCTTTATTGTATTCGGGTAAGGTTGCGTTAAATCTTAATTGAGGCAGAAAACTAGCTTTGTAATTCCTGAAACGCCAATAATTCGATTGGTTTCTGTTTAGTGTTGTTTTATAATCGGGAGATTGTTTTTGGGCTATGGTAATGGCGTCGGCCAGTGTTACTTTTTTTGATTGCGAAAAAATGATGCATGGAAAAATTACCATTAATAATAACACTGTTTTTTTCATCTGTTTTGTTTTAGTGGTTTGATGTAGTTTCATTTAAAACGTATAATGGGTATTTGAGGGAAACTACAATTCATTTTTATATTATTCAGACCGAAGTGCTTGAATGGGTTTTTTGTTTGCAGCTGCTTTTGCCGGAAATATTCCGAATACCAATCCTACCACAACCGCAATAAAAAAGGAAAGCAATATAGAGTTTAAGGATAGTACGGTTTCTATGCCCGAAACCATTTCAATCACATAAGCACCAATAATACCAACGATAATTCCAATAATACCACCGCCAACACTAATTAATACAGATTCTGATAAAAACTGTAAAATAACATCTTCCTCAGTAGCCCCAATCGCACGTATTATTCCTATTTCTTTTGTTCTTTCTAATACCGATGCCAACATAATGTTCATAATGCCAATACCTCCAATAAGCAATGAAATACCGGCAATGATGCTTAATACGATATTGAAAATTTGTTTTGTTTTTTGTTGTTGTTTAAGGAGTTGTATAGGAATGGCGATTTCAAAATCCAATACATCATTATGCCTTCGTCTGAGCAGTTTGCTTAAAACCTCGGCAGTGGATTTTAATTCGTTTGAGTTAAAAACCTGTATGGTCAATTTATCTATTTGATGGTAGTTGCCTCTAGGGATTCTCTTTTTGGGCCCTTCATCATTACTGTTTCGAGCATCCAAATCGTCTGTTATTATTTTTCTGTCTCTATAGCGCCCTAAAAATGTTTTTATGGGGATGTAAATATCTTGGTTCAAATCTCTAATGCCCAAATCTTCTTGTGCCTTATCAGAAATTAATTTTTCTTCAATAACACCAACAACTTCTAACCAAACGTCTTTAACTTTAATTTGTTTGCCTAAAGCACTTTCGCCAGTAAACAGTTTTTTCTCGATTTTTTTGCCTATTACACATACCGGTAGTGCATTTTTAATTTGATATTCTGAGAAACTTTTACCTTTTTCAATAGTTATGTTTGAGACTTCAAAAAATGTGGGCGATACCCCAATTAACTTAACCGAATTTTGTTTCCCGTTGTTTATAACGTACGTATCAAGAATTATTTCGGGGCTTACAAGCTTAACACTTGGAATGGTTTTATTTACGCTTAAAGCATCTAATATGTCCAAGCCTTTGGAAAATTTTTTAGATTCATTGTTTGTAGCTTCCTCATCGCTTTGCTTTTCACTTTCATTTTCAATATCCGGTATGGGCGTTACTACAATATTGTTAACGCCCACTAATTCCAACTGCGATAAAATTTCTTTTTCGGCACCATTGCCAATGGCAAGCATGGTAATAACCGATGCCACTCCAAAAATAATTCCCAACGCAGTTAAAAATGTTCTTACCTTATTTGTTTTAATAAACCAAAAAGCCTCATTAAAATTGGATTTTAGTTTTTCTAAAAGTATTTTGTCTATCATGTGTTACTTTAATGGCGTTATACTTTTTTCTTCCATATCCGTAGGTGCCGTTAAGTAAACAACATCATTTTCCTTCAATCCTTTTTCAATAATCACTACTTCATTATTGGCCAACCCTAGTTCCACTTGTTTCTTTTCCACTGAATATCCAGATTTAACATACGTATAGCTAATGGAATCTTTTGAAAATATAGCTTCCAGAGGCACCATTAATACGTTGTTTTCTTGGTGCGTTAAAATCCTATTGGAGGTGGTCATACCGGGTCTAATGTTCTTGTTTTTCTCATTCAGTTTTATCAACACTTGAAAAAGTTTAATGTCCGATCCTCTTTTGTTTTCGCCTACATTCGCTACATCGGTTACAATGCCACTTATTTCAATGTCTGGAAAAGCATCAAAACCAATTTTAACTTTTAAGTCCTTTTTTATCTTTCTTATGTCAATTTCATTACTATAGGTTTTAGATTCCATTTTTGATAAATCCGGTAAACTGGCCAAGGCCGGTTCCCAAGGTGATATGGTGGCGCCCACTTTCTTTTTAGTGCCGTTCCAGTCTTTAACATAGGTTACCATACCATCATCTTCAGAGTAAACAGTAAATTCTTTCTGTAAATCGGTTAATTGTTCTATTTGTTTTTTTATTTTAGATACTTCGGTGCCAACCTCAATCATTTTAGCATTGGCCTGCCTTTTTTTAATAGAATAGTCTTCCTTTTTTTCTTTTAGATCACGCTCGAATTTTTCAATTTTGATTTCCAATTGTCTAATGGTTGCTGGGGGCTCATAAATGGAACGCTTTAGTTCCAATTGATTTTCCTCAATATTGAACAGAAGATCTTTAATGGCAGTTCGTTCTTGTTTTAAGGTAAGTGTGGTGTCAAGTTGCTGCTGTGTGTATTTTGATTCGGCACTTTCTAAATTTAGTTGCGCGTCATTAATTTTACTATTAACCTCTGAAGCATCCAATTTACCTATATAATCGCCTTTTTTCACAACAGTACCTTCTGCTACCAAATCCTGTATTTTTAGTTGGTAGATGTTAAACCGTCTGGCGTTGATGGGCCCGTTGATTTCTTTGGAGCTTGTAGATTGTGCTTCTCCGGAAATTATAACTTCGTCTAAAAAAGTACCTTTTACTACTTTGGTTGTTAATAATACGTTTTCGTTATTGCTTTGGCCGAAAAAAGAATAAACAATAATCAATAGAACGATTCCGCCAATTATTAAAGCGAGCTTTTTTTTATTCATAAAAGTAATTTTTGGTTGATGAAATTTCAATAAAAATAAACTATGTAAGATTTTATATAGTTAATATATTCTTAAAATTGTATATTTTATATTATTTATAACTAATTCTAGCTACAAATAGTATGTGAAGAGAGGCATTATTTAATGGTGTATTTAAAAATAGCCACTTCAGAAGCCCTAAAATAGCCTAATGGAAAATTGTTTGGATTTGTTTGGTTTACGCAATTGCCCCTTACCGTTGCCGGCTGCGTTTCAAAAGGGTCGCCAGATTCATTGTCCCTTTGCTGCAAAAGGATATTCATGAATTCAAAGTAACGCTTGGATATTCCGTAACCTCTTGTAATAAGTTCATCGCCAGTTTTAAGATTTTCATCTGAATGGAATGCAAATATTTGGTTGCCATCGGTAAATTCATCATTATAAACATCGATGCTCAGCAAATTTGAAGAGGTGCTTATAAACTCAAATAAGTAATAGTTTTTAATGCCTTGTGGATCGGTGTAATATGCTTTTATTTCTGTTTCCTTTCCAGAAAAGCCCGCATTGTTTTTTTGTTCAACAAAATCAATATTGGTAACGGGTGTTAAAGTTTCGGTAGCGGTATAAATCTCATCATTATAAGTAATGGTAAGGGTGTAAATATCGTTCATTATTGGCATAAAACCATCGGTTTTATACAGGCCTGAATTGCCATCTTCTATAAACTCAACCGTGTAGTTTTCTGAATTTGTTACCGTTATTTTAGCACCGTTTGCTGGCGGTACGGTTTTATCATAATATGGCGCACTTAATGTAAGTTGTATGTATTGAATATTGCCATTTGTGCCTTTAGGCCAATTCAGGGAGGCATCAATTACCAATTTTGGTTCTGTAGTTTCTAAACCTAATTGTATAACGTCTTCACAAGAACATACAAATAAGCTTATAGTTAGGATGTAAATTAGTTTTCTCATCACGCTAAAATTTAAAATTATATGAAATGGATGGAACCATACCGAAGATAGACAACCTTGTGGCTTCATTATTGCCCGAAACATCGTTTTTTCCAAAAGTGATGGACGCTGCATTTCTGCGGTTATAAACATTATATATACCAAAAACCCAATAGCTTTGCCAGTTCGAGTATTTTTTTTGTTCTGGGGCATAGGTTGCAGAAATATCCAAACGGTTGTAAGATGGCAACCTGTTGGAATTTCTATCGCTAAAGTTTGGGATGTTGATCCCATTATATACATATTGGGAATTTGGGAACGTACTTGGTTGTCCGGTTTGAAAAAGAAAATTGGTATTGATTTTCCAATTATTGTTCAATTGGTAACTTCCAGTAAATGAAACATCGTGGGTTTTATCATAAGGTGTTTTATACCAATTACCGTTGTTTATGCCCAATTCGTTTGGTGTTCTTCCTTTGGTTTGCTGTTCCGATCTGGACAAGGTATATGCCAACCATCCATTAAACTTACCTTCGTTTTTCTTTAAAAGCAGCTCTAGGCCGTACGCTCTGGCTTTACCATTTAAAATAACCTGTTCAATCGCATTATTGGCTATTAAATTGGCACCATCAATATAATCAATTCTGTTTTTTACCTTTTTATAGAAGGTCTCGATTTCCAAAGAATAGCTATTGTCCACAAAATTTTTAAAATAACCTAAAGCATACTGGTCGAGCAATTGGGGCTTAACATACTTGCCACTGGGTGTCCAAACATCTAAAGGCGTTGGGGAACTGGTGTTTGACAATAAATGCAGATACTGGCTCATTCTGTTGTAACTAGCTTTAATAGAGCTTTTTGAATTTAGTTGATACGCTATGGATAAACGAGGTTCCACATTGAAAAATTTCGCGATAACATCACTCCGTTTGAAAGATTGGGTACCAATAGGTTCGGCTTGTTCATAAATTTTAAAATCATCATTGAATATAACGGGCCGATTGTTTTCATAGATATTGAGTTCATCTTGTCCCAATCTCAAAAAAGAACTGAACCGCAAGCCATAAGCTACGGACAATTTATCTGAAATATCCTGTTCGGCATCTAAATAAACAGCATTCTCAAACGCAAACTTATCTATAAGTTTAAACGGGTTGATGCCAGAAGTTGGAGTAGTGGGTTTTATTTCACCCGGATTAAATTTATAATAAATGCTGTTCAATCCAAATTGAAGCTTGAAGGTGTTGTTTATATAATGCTTAAAGTCGTATTTCATGTTGAAATTTTGAATCCCTGAAACCCAGTCAAATTCAACAAACCCAAGTTTTAAATCGTAATAATAATCAGAATAGATCAATGATAAATTTGAAAATAATTTATCTGAATAGAGATGGTTCCACCTAAAGTTTAAAACAGAATTTCCATAGATGTTTTCAAAAGAATCGTTGATCCTGAATACATCGCGCCCAAAATAGCCTGATAAGTAGATGTTGTTATTATCATTTAATCTGTAACTCAGTTTGGTGTTTAAATCGTAGAAATAGGCACTATTGTCAATATCAAAAAGCGGTAAGAACAGATGCGCATAACTTGATCTGCCACCAAAAAGAAACGAGCCTTTATCTTTTTTTAATGGGCCTTCAACAAGCAATCTGCTGGAAACAAGACCAATGCCTCCATTGGCATGGAATTCTTTACTGTTCCCTTCCTTTTGGTAAATATCCAGAACGGACGACACACGACCGCCATAACGAGCCGGAATACCGCCTTTATACAATTTTAAATCTTTAATGGCATCTGGATTGAATACCGAAAAGAACCCGAATAAATGTGAGGAATTATAAATGGTGGCTTCATCCAAAAGTATTAAATTTTGGTCCACCGAACCGCCTCTAACATTAAACCCAGAGGCACCTTCGCCTGCACTTGTAACTCCTGGCAGTAGGGTAATGGCTTTTATAATATCTGCTTCTCCAAGTACTACGGGTATTTGTTTTATGGTGCTTGCCGTTAATCGGTTAACACTCATTTGGGGCGCTTTTATATTAAGTTTTTCTACATTTTCGGTGATGACGATTTCGTCTAAATTTTCGATAGCGTCTGTTAAACTGAAATTTATTGTGATGTTTTTATCGAGAACTATGGTTTTCGTCTTAGTGGCAAATCCAATATAGCTGATTACAATTTTATAGCTGCCTTTTGGTAAGGTGATGGAATAAAATCCATACTCGTTGGTGGTTGTACCTGTTTGCAATTCTGGAAAAAGGATGCTTACGCCTATTAAGGTTTCATTACTCTTTTCTTCTAAAATGGTTCCGTTTAAGGTGAATTTTTCCTGAGAGTGAACAGAAACAAGACTAAAACTGAATACAATAAGAAAACATAGCACTATGTTTTTCATTAAAAGCTTTTTTTTATAAAAGTATAAAAAAGCGCCTTTTTAGGCGCTTTTTTGTAAAGTGTTTATTTTTATTTTAGACTATAATGCCATTAAGTGTTTTGCTTGGTCGCATGGCTTTATTGATTAAATTTTCATTGGGCTTGTAATAACCTCCCAGATTTACGGGATGTCCTTGAATCTGGTTTAGCTCATTTACAATGTCAGCTTCATTTTCGGCCAATTGTTTCGCCATAGATGCAAATTCAGCTTTTAACGTAGCGTCTTTGGTTTGATTCGCTAAAGCTTCTGCCCAATATAAAGCTAAATAAAAATGGCTTCCTCTATTATCCAATTCGCCTGCCTTACGAGATGGCGACTTACCATTGTCCAGTAATGTTCCCGTAGCATCGTCTAAAGTATCCGCCAAAATTTGTGCTTTAGCATTGTTATTGGTAACAGCTACATGTTCCAAGGACACTGCAAGGGCTAAAAATTCACCCAACGAATCCCAACGTAAATGGTTTTCGGCTAAAAATTGCTCTACGTGTTTTGGAGCTGAACCTCCCGCACCGGTTTCAAATAAGCCTCCACCATTCATTAAAGGCACAATGGATAGCATTTTAGCACTGGTTCCAACTTCCAATATGGGGAACAAATCGGTTAAATAATCGCGCAACACATTGCCGGAAACCGATATGGTATCTTGGCCTTCTATCAGTCTTTCGCATGTAAAAACAGTGGCGTCAGCAGGTGCCAATATTTTTAAATCCAATCCTTTGGTATCGTACTCTTTTAAATAAGTGTTTATTTTTTTAATTAATTCGGCATCATGGGCCCTGTTTTCATCCAACCAAAAAACTGCAGGAGTTTCAGAAGCTCTAGCACGGGTAACGGCTAGTTTAACCCAATCTTGGATAGGCGCATCTTTGGTTTGGCACATTCTCCAAATATCTCCAGCTTCAACATGGTGTTGTAATAATGTGTTTCCTGAAACATCCATAACGCCTACGGTTCCGTTGGAAGCTATCTCAAAAGTCTTGTCGTGCGAACCATATTCCTCTGCTTTTTGAGCCATTAAACCAACATTAGGAACTGTTCCCATGGTTGTAGGATCGAAGGCGCCATGTTTTTTACAGAAATCGATGGTTGCTGAATAAATCCCGGCATAACTACTATCTGGAATTACTGCCTTGGTGTCTTGGGGTTTTCCTGCGGCATTCCACATTTGCCCAGAAGTACGAATCATCGCCGGCATGGAAGCATCAATAATAACATCACTAGGTACATGTAAGTTTGTAATGCCTTTATCGCTATTAACCATGGCCACAGCAGGGCCATTTTTAAAAGCAGCATCAATATCTGCTTGAATTTCATTGCGTTTTGCCTGGGGTAATTCCTGGATTTTTTCAACAAGATTGCCAAAACCGTTATTTACATCCACGCCAATTTTTTCTAAGGTTTCCGCATGTTTTGCAAACACATTTTTAAAAAACACTTTAACGGCATATCCAAAAATAATGGGATCGCTCACTTTCATCATAGTGCCTTTCAGGTGTAAAGAAAATAACACACCTTTGGCTTTTGCATCCGCAATCTGTGCTTCTAAAAAGTTTACTAAGGCTGTTTTACTTAAAACGGTCGCGTCAATTATCTCACCTTTTAATAGGTTGAAACTATCTTTTAAAACCGTAGCAGTTCCATTAACATCGGTATGCACTATTTTGATAGTGGTTGCATCTGGTAAGGTTAGCGATTTTTCGTTATGGAAAAAATCTCCCGATTCCATGGTTGCCACATGTGTTTTGGAATCGCGGCTCCAAGCTCCCATGGAATGTGGGTTTTTCTTTGCATAATTCTTGACCGCTTTTGGTGCGCGACGGTCTGAGTTGCCTTCACGAAGTACAGGGTTTACAGCACTTCCTTTAATTTTATCGTAACGAGATTTAATATCTTTTTCAGTACCATTGGTCGCTTCATCGGGGTAATTTGGAATTCCGAATCCTTGGGACTGTAATTCTTTTATGGCCGCTTTTAACTGTGGAATGGAAGCGCTGATATTCGGTAATTTAATAATATTGGCTTCAGGGCTTTTTGCCATCTCTCCAAGAATGGCTAAATCGTCAGAAACGCGTTGTTTTTCATTTAAAAACTCAGGAAAAACAGCTAAAATTCTTGCAGCTAAAGAAATATCCTTAGTTTCAATATCAATACCAGAAGACTTGACAAAAGCTTTAACTATGGGTAAAAAAGAACGGGTTGCCAGAGCAGGAGCTTCATCGGTTTTTGTATAAATAATTTTAGACATTAAATGGGAAAGTTTTTATATTAATAATTGGCTAATTGTGACATGCGATTTCCTATAACGTTTTCGCGACGCGAATATACAAAAATAGACTTGTATTTATAGGTATTGGAGAAATGAAAAGGACAGAAAAACACTAAGTTTTAAGGGAAAACCAAAAATGTTCGGAACGAGTAAGGATTTATTAAAAAACCAATGGAGATGCTATAAAAAACAAAAGCCATATCACTGCAGAACTTAATCTCCTTTGACATGGCTTTCTTTGAAATAACATAACATGATCTAATTAGTATTGCTACCAAATCAATTTAAACTTTCGCTTAAATCTTTTCAATTCAAGTGCTGTTATTTCAACGAAACATTCTGTTCTGTAATTTTCAAAATGTATTGACTTATTACCCAAAATGTTCCAGTTAATTGTTTTTCTTGATGCCATTAATACCACTTTTCGTTATTCACGTTGAGTTTTCTTAAGGCATTGCTTCTATTGCAACAACGCACTTTTCAGTTTGCCGTTTTTTTAAGCTTTCCATTATACCGGTTACCACCTGCTTTCGCATTTGGCACTTGTTATAATGTCATGGTTTTATGCTCTTCACGTTTACACCTGTTCACATCAAACCTCAAAAAACAATTTTTTATAAAGAACGTTACTTTATGCGGAATATAATATAAATTCATTCTTTACATGAAACCAACCAAAGCTGTTATTATTTCCAGTTGTGCTAAGATAGAAACTATTTCCTGAAAAACCAATACTTTTAACATTTTATATATCAACAGATTGTAAACCAGAGTTATTAACTTTTGTTAATAAAAAAAGCCTTGAAAAAATCAAGGCTTTTTAAATGCTTTTGCAAGAGTATGTTATTATTGTCTTCGTTCCTTGATTCTCGCTTTTTTACCAGTAAGACCTCTAAAGTAGTAAATTCTAGCTCTACGCACTTTACCACGTTTATTGACTTCAATTTTTTGAAGCGCCGGTAAATTAACAGGGAAAATACGCT
This sequence comes from Mariniflexile sp., assembly GCF_052728615.1. Taxonomy (NCBI): domain Bacteria; kingdom Pseudomonadati; phylum Bacteroidota; class Flavobacteriia; order Flavobacteriales; family Flavobacteriaceae; genus Mariniflexile; species Mariniflexile sp. The sequence goes on from NZ_JBFVFE010000005.1 coordinate 24,158, forward strand.
CCACGCCAATTGTACCAGACATTTTTCTAATGGTAAAAGTTTCCGATGATCCAGATCCTCTTCTTTGTAATACAACACCTCTAAAAAACTGGGTACGGACTTTTTCGCCCTCTCTAATTTCATAGAAAACAGTAATCGTGTCTCCCGCCCCAAACTCTGGGAAGTCTTTTTTTGCTACAAACTCGTTTTGTACAAATTTTACTAAAGATTCCATATCTTTATATTTAATAATGTTAATTCAGAACAACATTCACGATTCTCGCCAGAGGTTAACCCGAAATTGGGTGCAAAAATAATCATTAATTGGTAATGTGCAATGGTTTGAATAAATAAATTCCAAAAAATAAATTCCAAATCACTCTTTTTGAACAGAGCAAAGCTTAAGATTTAGAATTTTAAAATTTGAATTTTTTTGGAATTAGCATCCTTACAAAGAAGAAATCCCCAACGGGTATAATTTACAATAAACAGTTTTATATGTTCTGAAATAATTGACGCGAATCAAGAGTTAAAATATAGTAACTATTCATCCGAACCAAAATTGGAGTGCGCGCTAAACTTAGGGGCGTTAGCCCTGTAGTTTTAGTAGCAAAATGTATCATGAAAATGAACTAGGGGCGTTAGCCCTGACATCTTTGAAAATAATGGTGAACATGTTTGCCATGTTTATTATATTTCAGGACTCCATCTTTCATGTCGTTTTGGTGTTATTTAACGAAGATTACAGGGCTACGCCCCTGTTTATTTCATAAATAATGTTTGTATCTACGAGGATTTTAGGGCTTACGCCCTTAATATATATTCTAAATCCTAATTGGTTTTAATACTTTCAACACTTGATTCGCATAATTTAGGTAATAAAATCCAATTGACTAAACGACTTGTTTAAAATAACGTTGTCATTTACCTCTAGCCATTTATCTAAAACCGTAGCATATATCGACCTGAAATCTACCGTATGTTTTATATCACCATTTTCATCCAATTGCAGTAGGTTAGGGGCATCGTTATAAAACCCTGGGGTTTTCAAATTTTTCCCTATAACAAACACATTGTTTGCTGCACCATGATCGGTTCCCCCGGCGGCATTTTGTTTTACACGTCTTCCAAATTCTGAAAATGTAAGTATCAACGTGTCTTTAAAAGTATCGTTTTGCTCTAAATCCTTCACAAAGACTTCCATCGCTTCGCTGTATGTTTGTAGCAATTTACCTTGTTTGTTAACTTGTCCAGCATGCGTATCAAAACCACCCATGGAAATATAATAGACTTTACTTTGAAGGTTGGAATTGATAAACTCCGCAGTGGTTTTTAGTTGTTGCCCAAAAGGATTGTTTGGGTATTCCAATTTGGTGCTAAATGTTTTAGAGGTTTCGTAAATATACTTTGCGGATGACTTTGCCTCAATCATCGTTTTGTACAAATACCCTAAGTTGTGCTCGCTTAAATGCGCATCACTCTGGTGGTCCAATACTTTTTTGAAGTAGGGCGTTTGGATATTATTGTACAGGATAGCCGGGTTTTTGGTGGCAATACCGTTAATGGAATTTCCTTTCATGATTAAAGAAAGACTATCATCCAATTCAATGCCTGAATAGGGCATTTTTCCGTAGGTATCAATATATCTTCCCAACCAACCTGAATTTAAATATTCATTGGAATCGCAGGCGGTATGCCAAATGTCGGTTGACCTAAAATGTGATCTGTCTGGGTTTGGATAGCCAACATTGTTGACAATGGAAAGGTATCCTTTATCGAATAAATTTTTGAGCGCTCCTAAGTTTTCATTAAACCCCAATTCATCTGTGGCTTTGATGATTTTATCTTTTGATAAAGATAAGGAAGGTCTGTTTTTATAGTAGATGTCATTATTATAAGGCACAATCGTATTCAAACCGTCATTTCCTCCGGATAATTGAATAATAACCAGCTTTTTAAATCCTAAAGATTCCTTCGCTACACTTTCAAAAGCTTTCACAAAACTTGGCACAAAGAATAAGCTACTCGCTAACGTACTTTGCTTTAAAAAATTTCTTCTTTTCATCTGTTAAAATTTATTGTTTTAAAAGTCAGATGCAATCGCCATAGACTCACAGTTATTAATAAATATAATTGTAATTGCGATTTCATAACCTTAATTTAACAAAGTTGATATTCGGGAATTGACATGAGTTGAACGCAAAAATCCCTGTTGTTCGCAATTTTTAGATTTGATAGAAAAGCATCCGTATCTTCATCTATTACAGAAACTATTAAAAACGTTTTCAATTCCTCGGGGGATAATTTACCGTATTGGGTTTCAAAAGCATCCCAAGACTTGGTGGTTTTTATATAGGTATCTTTCTTTTTCTGAATTTTATAATAGTCTTCAAAAGAATCTTCGAACTCGCCCTTTTCCTCTAAATTTATCACAGCGTTGTTTAAAAGTATGGATGGTAATTTTAACCGGAACATTAACGTATTGGAGTCTATCCAGTTTTTGTCGCCTTTCCAGCCCGCTACATTTGGTGGGTTCAACAATATCTGTCCCATTAATTTTTGAAGGTAAAGCAGTTGTTTCGGTTTTTGGAATTCCACAGGAACTATTTGTTGTATGCCAACCAAAAGCTCAATGGGCGATTTAATTTTAACCCCTATATTTTCGTCATCATAAAACCACTTGGAATTGAAAACATAGTGCATGAGGTTTTTTATATCGTAATCTTTATAAAATACATTTGTTATGTCTTCCAGGTGCCTTTCATTTATGGTAGGGTTCACAAAATAGCGGTAAATTTTGGCGCATATAAATCTGGCACATTGCTTTTGTTCCAAAATAATATCAATAATAGCATCGCCATCAAAATTACCCGTTTTGCCCATAAATGTTTTTTCGCCGTAATCGTGTTTGTTGTTCCGCAGAAAAAAATCGCCATTAAATTTAAAGGACCAACCCGTAAAAGCCCTGGCCGATTCTTTGATGTCTTGTTCGCTGTAATTTCCAATGCCCAGGGTAAAAAGTTCCATCAATTCCCGGGCAAAATTTTCGTTGGGACTTTCCTTAACGTTTTGGCGGTTGTTCAAATACTTGCTCATGGATGCTTCTTTTGCAATGGCTTTTACAAACGCTTTAAAATTACCAAGGGCATAAGTTCTTAAGGTATTATTGTAATGCTGAATATGATAAACACTATTGTCTCTACAAACAAAAACATTGGCCCAAAACAAGGTCATTTTTTCATTTAAAACGGAAGATGGGTTTTTCAATCGGTCGATCCAGGCATAATTCAGTTCCTGGATTTTTTCCCGATTCATTTTTTGCAACGCCATGGTGGTTTTTTTGTCCATTTTAAGCTTTGCATCTTTATAATTTTCCTTGATCAGACTTTCCATTTCTGAAAGGTCAAGTTTTATTGGCTGGATGTTTTTGGCTTCTGAAAACAATTCTGATAAAATTTCAGAATTGGATCTGGATTTCAGCAAATGTAGTTTATCATAACCAATGCCAAATCCTGCTCTTAAATATAGATGTTGGATATGCCTGTTTTCCATCTGATTATAGGTGTTGTTTTTCAACGGTTAGATTCAATGCCTTTAAGATTCTTGGTTTCCTGAATTCAAAAAGGGCATTTCATAAGAAATTCAATTTATATACCAATTAGACGATTCATATTAAAAAAGGTTTAATTGGATATGGTAGTTTAACCTTTGGGGCTCAGCTGTTGCAAAAAATTGGCATATTGTGGATTGTTGGGATATAATTGAACCAATCTAACCAATATGTTTTTAGCCTTTTCCGGTTGGTCGTGTTTAGAATAATGGTATGCCAATGCATATAACAAACTTTCGTTGTTTCCATCAATCTTCAAGCCTTTGACAAGACTGTTTTCGGCGTTTTTTTGGTCTTGTTTTTTATCGTAGAGCAAGCTTAAATTATAATAAACCCGAATGTTGTCGGGCATTTTTTCGCTTGCTTTTTTCAATTGAACAATGGCGTCATCCGTTCTTTCCAATTCTGCGAACATAAGTGCTAAAGAATAATATGCGGGCCCATATTCCGGCTCTTGTTCCATAACCGTTTTAAAGGCGGCTTCGGCTTTATTATACTCTTTATTGTTATAGTATAAATTAGCTAAGGTCAATCGCGCTTGGTTATTGATATTATCCAATTTCAACGCACTTTCATAACCTTCAATGCCTTTTTTCATGTTACCTTGTTTCAAATAATAATTGGCTTCTTTAATGCGTCCACCCACAAAATCTGAATTCGTATTTATATGCGTAAAAAACTCTTTCTTCACTTTTTGATAGGATTGTTTATATGTTTCAGGAACTTGACTTTCGCTTAAAGCACTCAAACCATAAAAAGCCTTGATTCTAACGCTTCGTTTAGGGTCGTTCAATAAGGGTAAAAATGACTTGACAAGATCGGCATTGTTGATTTCGCTCAAAACATCCACACTGGCACCTCTTACCAATGGAGATGCATCATTTAACCATTTTAGATAGTTGTTAATAAAATTTTCTGTATTATAATTGGATAAAGCTTTTACAGCGGAAGCTCTTGCCATTTCGGGTTGTTTTATGTTATTTGCCAGTTCAATGAGTCCGGTATGGGCATTTGGTTGGCCCGTAATGCCAGGAGCCAATTTATCGGAAAAATGAATGGAATCAACGGCTCCGAATAGTTTTTGAAATGATTCCCAAGCCCATGTATTGTCTTTTTTGTGGCAACCGGCACAGGCATTGGGAGTGCCGTATTGTAAGCTTTGGTCGGGTCTGGGTATTCTAAAACTATGGTCGCGCCTAAAATCGTTGCCCATATAATATTTTCCGGGCATGTGGCAATTAACACATTGAGCACCCTCAGTCCCCATGTCGTGAAAATGATGTTTAGGGGTATTGAATTTTTCGGGAATATGGCATTGAGCGCATAAAGCATTACCTTCAAATTTCAGTTTTAACGAATGCGAATCATGGCAATTGTTGCACGCCACATTGTTTTGGTACATTTTACTTTGGATAAAAGAACCGTAAACATAATCTTCGTCTAAAATCTGACCATCTGGGTAATAAATGGGTTCTTCAATTAATTGAGGAAAATAGTGGTCTAACAAGGTGCCTTCAAAATTAAAGGCTTCCGAAAATTGCTCCCTACGTATGTGGCAACGGGCGCATTGGTCCACTAAATCATGTGGTTTGGTATTTAGTGTCATCTGCATGGTTCCTGTGGCTGTATAGTTGTTCCCTAGGCGTTTAACATCGTCCACATGTTGTTTCCCAGGCCCATGGCAAGCTTCACAGTTTACGTTTATCAGGGCATATTTTGTATGGTAGCTATTTGTTTTGAAATCGTAATTTTTCCGGACGTTTGTAGAATGGCAGTCGGAACACATGGTATTCCAGTTCAATCCGCCTCTGGACCAATGCAACCATTCGGAATGCACCACTTTAAAATCGGGATACAAATCAAACCATTTGTTTTTTACGGAATCCCAAGCGGTCCTTAAACATTGAAAACGCCCGTCGGGGAACGCAACAATATATTGCTGCAATGGGGTAATGCCAAAGGTGTAAACAATTTTATAATCGTGGTTTTTCCCGTCAGGGCCTTCGGTATTCACATAAAAACCACCTTCTTTTTTATAAAAACGGGAAGTAACACCTTGGCTGGTAAATTTTTCATTGTTAAAATCACCTAATACAGAAGTACTATCTGCCAACTGCATCGCTTTATCATGGTCTGATCCTTTCCATGCTTTAAATTGGTCTTTATGGCATTCTTTACAGTTTTGGTCTCCTAAAAAATGACTGTCTGGAATTTGTTCTGTGGATGCAAAGATGTCATTTTCTGAAACTGGGATGTATTTGGATTCTTTTTTACATGAAATAATAATGAAAGCAAATATAAAAAGTGATGATTTTAAAAGAAGTAAACTTTTTTTAATGGGATTTTTAAAAGGACAGATCACAAATGAAACATTTAATTGGTATGAAACAAAAATAGCCATTTAATCTTTATGTTTCAATTCATGTTTGCCAAATATGCGCTGTTTTGTGCATAAAACCTATGTAGAGTTTTTTTTAAATTAAAACTAGAAAGCGAAGTATATAGTTACCCTAAAGCATTTTTGGTAATAGTTACCCTAAAGCATTTTTGGTAACAAACCATCTCCAACCAATGATGGCCATTTGTAGTTTACTGGCTTTAGTTAAATCCAATTTTTTTTTAGAATAACTGGGTAAGATCACTTTGTTAACCTTTGCTAAAAATTTGAATGCTTGCTTTTTCATTTTTAAGTCCTTCTTAGAAAACAAAAATAGTAAAACTTAGTCTACCGTTCAGTTAATTATGTTAGGGCTATTAAACTTACTTTGCTGTCTTTGGATGAAAACAATGATATGGTATCGTATTAAATTAAGCCAAGAAGAAGTGAACGGGTTCGTTGCGAGGCATCAGATAAAAAAAATCATCAAGCGCTATTGTTGACCATTAAATTGAATTTGAAACTGAAAATTTGAAAACATGGATTGCCACCTAGAGGAGACTTTAGGGGTGTTTTTAAAATTTTGATAATATATAAATATCTGATAATCAATTATATAAAATACTTGTCAATGGTAGGAGCATCACGAAGCAATCTGTTTAATTTATAAACAAAATACAATAGAGACTCAATTTAAAAGATTGGCAGGCAAGCAGGCAGGCAAAGTATTAAGAAAAATACAGCTTATTTAAAAAAAAACTTAATGGCCGAAATAAATAAAATAAAAGAGATGAAGGCTATAAGTACCCACACGCTCCCCGCATAGAAGCGTTTGTGCAGTTTCAAATCTTTTCGGTAGGTATAGGCGATAACGATGGCGAAGACAATAAAAAATAAAACTCCGAAAATGATTTGACCTTTACTGAACATATAGTTATTTTTATGCAAATTTAATGAAATCCTTTAAAAGATTTCCTCCCGATAGATCGGGATTCACGGGAATGACAAAATAATTATCTATTATCTATGAAAAACAAAATTGAAGCAGTAAAAGCATTTCACACCGCATTTAAATTAGGGCACAGCGAAACGCTTAAAGCCAATCTAGGAAAAGAAAAAAACACCTTGCGTTTCAACTTGATGAAAGAAGAGAATGAGGAGTATTTGGATGCCGCAAACAATAACGATTTGGTTGAGGTTGCCGATGCCTTGGGCGATATGCTTTATATTTTGTGTGGCACCATCATAGAACATGGCATGCAATACAAAATTGAAGAAGTGTTTGATGAAATTCAGCGCAGTAACATGAGCAAATTGGGTAAAGACGGCCATCCTATTTACAGAGAAGATGGTAAGGTGCTGAAAGGGCCCAATTACTTTAAGCCAGATATAGATTCTATATTGAAGAAATAAAAAAAAGAGACTGTCTAAAAATATATTTTTACGTCATTGCAAGCAACGAAGCAATCTGTTTATCAATTAACCAAAAGCACCTTGAACTCCATTAAAAAAGATTGCTTCGCTTTTTTTCTAATGAAAAAACTACCATTGACATCGTATTTAACTAATTTAATATCAAGTATTTATGAAATGTCATTTTTACCGCTTGAATTTTTTTTATTGGGTCTCGCAATGACGATTTTCATTTACATTTTACACAACCTTTTTTTTATAAGGTATGGATTTCCTTCCTTCCGGAAGGGCAAGGGATGGGCTATTAAACCTTATATCGCCATCCAAATGGATCCTCCGATTTGTTGGTTTGTATATCGGTGATACGTTTTTTTAAATAGCTGGCATAGGTTTCGTTTAATTCAGGTAAATCAAAATCTTCACTTTTATATCCAAATCCGGAAATTGGCGAAATAACCGCCGCAGTACCTGCGCCAAACATTTCTTTTAAACTCCCATCTTTAGCAGCTTCAACCACTTCTTTTACCGATATTTTTCTAATTTCTACAGGAATACCTTCAGATTTAGCTAAATCGATGATGCTTTTTCGGGTAATGCCATCCAAAATACGGTCGCTCGTTGGTCCTGTAATAAGGGTATCGTTTATTCTAATAAAAATATTCATCGCCCCAGCCTCTTCAATATACTCGTGGTTGGTGTCATCCGTCCAAATAACCTGTTGATAGCCTTTTTCAACCGCCAGTTGGGTTGGATAAAACTGTCCTGCATAATTACCGCCAGCTTTGGCATAACCCACGCCTCCATTGGCGGAACGCGAATAGGTTTCTTCGATTAAAACCTTTACTTTCCCCGAAAAATAAGCACCTGATGGCGCGGTACAAATGATGAATTTGTATTCGTCGGCAGGAGAAGCATGGAAGCCTTTTCCCGAAGCAAAAACAAAGGGGCGAATGTATAAAGAACTGCCTTCTTTAGTAGGGATCCAATCTTTGTCCACTTCCAAAAGCGCTTTCAAACCATCCATAAAATAGGCTTCTGGCAATTCTGGAATAGCCAAGCGTTTTGATGAAATATTCAAACGCTTGAAATTTTCTAACGGACGAAATAACCAGACATCTCCATGGGCATCTTTATAAGCTTTCATACCTTCAAAAACAGATTGCCCATAGTGAAAAATCTTTGCTGATGGGTCTAAGGTAATCGCTTGGTAAGGCACTACTTTTGGTGCTTCCCAAGTGCCGTTTTTAAAATGGCACTCAAGCATGTGGTCTGAAAAAACATGGCCAAATTTTAAATTATCAAAATCTACCTCTTTTATTTTGGTGGTTTTGGCTTTAATAACCGCTATGTCATTGATTATTGCGTTCATAAATCTTGTTATTTGGATACAAATTTAAGTAAAATCGTTTTTAAAAAAGGGGTATATTTACAACAATTCCATTAAAAATTAAAATTTTAATGTTATGAAGAATGCACTGTTTACCTGTATTTGTGTTTTGGTAATGGGTTCTTGCAAAGACAATGCGGAGGCACAGGCAAAAGAAGGGGACAAAATAGTCTATAAATCGTTTGGAAAAGAAATTATTGCCGTCTATGCTATTCAGGCAACGTCTATGGCAACCCATTACAAATCCATGCAGGTAGGTGATAGTAAATGGAAAAGCTTTTGTAAATGAAGTTTCGGCAGACGAGCAATGCCGTTATACGGAAGACGCTGGTAAAACTGCTGACGAAATTGCCGGTATTACCCAACCGGAACCTTTTTTATGAGGTGGGTGGTTTTTTTAAAACAATAAATTTGGAAAGAGAAATCGTTATTACTGCCGATGGTTCATCAACCATACATTTACCCGAGTGGGACGAACAATACCACTCCAAACACGGTGCCATACAAGAAGCCTACCATGTGTTTATAAAACATGGGCTGTATCATTTTTGTAATAGAATAAATTGTCCTCATGATGTCTCTTCGAGCGCAGTCGATAAGTCTCCGAAAACATTGAATCAAACTATTTCAATCCTAGAAATAGGCTTCGGCACCGGCCTAAACGCTTTTATAACGCTGTTGGAATCTGAAAAATTAGGCGTTCATATTGATTATGTGGGTATTGAAGGCTTTCCTGTTTTAATGGATGAAATTGTGCAACTTAACTATCCAACCCAATTGAAAGCCGAAAGCAACGAAGCGCTTTTTAAAACGATGCACGAGCTTCCGTGGGAAGAAAAGCACCCTGTCTCACAAACTTTTTCGCTGACGAAACAAAATCGCTTTTTTTCAGAAATAGCAGATAAAGCATTATACAACCTTATTTATTTTGATGCTTTTGGAGCGCGCGTACAACCCGAATTATGGACCGAAACCATTTTCAAAAAAATGTATGACGCCATAAAAGAAAACGGTGCGTTAGTGACGTATGCCGCCAAAGGAAGCGTTCGTAGAGCCATGCAAGCCGTTGGTTTTAAAGTTGAAAAACTCCCAGGGCCTCCGGGGAAGAGGGAAATGCTCAGAGCCACGAAAAGGCCCTGAGCTTTCGGTGCTAGCCAAATGTTACGAGCCACGAAATAGTTTTCAGTCGCAGTCGCAGTCGCAGTCGCAGCCTCAGTTGCGGTTTTCAGTTTGTCACGTTAGGTTTAGAATCTTTAGGTCTTTTATAAGAAATTGTTCCACATAATTACAATAAGCTTAAGGGATACGCAGAGAAACATACGGGCAAAAAAATATTCAGTGGATTATATTTTTGTGAATCTATGTGAATCCAAGCGCAATAGTGCATTCTAAAACTACATGTAACCCTTTGATTCCCACCAGAGGGTTTTGATACCCCGAGGCTTGCCTCGAATGAAAAGGCCTTTTTATGGCCATACCTTGTGGACTTGCCCCAAGGTTCTTGATTTTCCTTTTTTAAATGCGAATTTTGATAATTAGCACAAACCATTGAATCATTTCTTGGTCTCTCGGAAAACTGCGACTGCGACTGCGACTGCGACTGAAAACTGAAACTACTGAAACGTAAAATTCACAAAAACACCTCTAGATTTCATACTGTTTACGTTGCTGGTCCAAGGGCTATTGGGGTCTTCATCACGCACCAATTCATCATTGATTCCAAAAAGCCCACGGATGGAAGGCGTGAATTTGAAATTATATAAGTAAAAGTCGATACCAAAACCAAGTTCATAAAACAAGTTATTCGAAGTGGTTCTAAATTGCCCGTTACTGTTATCGTTCGGGTTGGTTTCGTTGCTCGATAAATTTAAAGCAGTTGAAAAACCACCAACAACAAAAGGTTTAAAATTGTTGATACGCTTTGTTGAAATTTTTACCAACAATGGAATGTGGACATAAGTTGATTTTACTTCCCGGGTTAAATCGGCGGCTGTAACAGGAATGCCTTGAAAATAAGATTGGCTATAATACAATTCTCGGGTACTGATCAATAAACCGGGTTCCAATCGTAAATCGATAAAACTGTTAATGCGTACATTTCCTATTAAACCCACACTGAATCCTGGGCTTCGTTTTACGTAAATATCCCGTAAATCTTCGTTGTAATCAAAATTGAAATCATAATTATTGACACCTAAAAAATACCCCCAACGCAATAAATTATTATCGGTAGAGCCCCTTCCTTGGTTCGCGTCATACGATACCTTTTCTTTTCTAAATAACTGGGCATTGGAAGTTTGTATGATGGATATTAATGATATTAATGCAAAAAAGTGCTTCATGGTATTATTTTGATGATTTGTAAATAGTTGCAACACCAAAGGTTTGCGGAAAATCCTCAACATTAATAAACCCAATTTTTCGCAAAATATTGTTTAAAGCTTCCCCATAAGGGAAAACTGATGCCGATTCGCATAAATATTTATAGGCACTCCGGTCCTTGGAAAATACTTTTCCAATAAGGGGTAAAATATTTTTGGTGTAAAACCTATAACCTTGCAAATACGGAAATTTAGTGGGCATAGAGGTTTCTAAAATCACAAAAGTTCCGTTTGGTTTTAGCACGCGGTATATCTCCTTTAGGCCATTTTCAAGCGTTTCAAAATTTCTAACGCCAAAAGCCACGGTAATGGCATCAAAACTATGGTCTTCAAAAGGCATAAGTTCGCTATCGCCCAAAACCATCTCTATTTTAGACTCTAACGCTTTCTTCTTTATTTTTTCTTTTCCAATGTCCAACATGCCACTACTAATGTCTAGACCCACAATTTTAGTAGCACTGGTTTCGGCTAGATTAATGGCTAGATCGCCCGTGCCGGTAGCAATATCCAAAATAGTATCAGGGTTGTTTTCCTTGACCATTTTGACCACTTTTTTACGCCATTTAATATCTATTCCAAAAGATATGACGCGGTTTAACCCATCATAATCTCCAGAAATGGTATCAAACATTTTGGTTACCTGCTCTTTTTTTCCTAAATCGCTGTTTTTGTAAGGCTTAATTTTTGACAAGGCTGTATCTTTTTTTGGCAAACCTACATAATTTATTCCGACTTTAAAATAGTAATAACAGGACAAACGCACACTCTGTTTAAAAAAAAACGCCACGAATACACTAATTTTCATTATTATAAATAAATGCAACAAAAATCTGCACTAATTTTTAAGAAATCTATAGATTTTTTTATTCGTGACAATTATCTTTATAACGATTTTTATTTTTATTCGTGGATTCGTGGATTCGTGGCAAATAAAAAGTGTGATTTTCCCCTGACAGTAATTAACTTCAAAGTAGGCGATTGTGTGTGTAATATTATATTGTAAACGATAAGTTGATCAACGAGCGATTTACGACTTCAATAAACTGATATTTATTTTATAGTATATTTGTACTACTTTTTTATGATTATATACAGATGAAACATCCGTGGTTATATTTTTGTCACACAGGGAATGATTATATGGATGCAACACCTGCCGGTAGTTCTGGCATAAAAAAACAATAGAAAAAAACAGATGAAAATAATTATTGCAGGAGCGGGTGAAGTAGGGTTTCATTTAGCCAAATTATTATCTTACGAATCTCAAGAGATTACTTTAATAGACCCGAATAAAACCAGTTTAGCCTACGCCGATACGCATTTGGATATTAGAGTGATAAAAGGCGACGCAACATCCATCGCTATTTTAAAGGAAGCCCGTGTAGAGAACAGTGATTTATTTATTGCCGTTACTTCCAGCGAAACCACCAACATTACGGTGTGTGTTTTGGCAAAACAACTGGGGTCTAAAAGAACCATTGCCAGAATTTCCAATACCGAATTTATTCAGCATAAAAACGAAATTGGCTTTTCCAAATTTGGAATCGATGAATTGATTTCCCCTGAAGCTTTAGCCGCATCGGAAATTGAATTGGCACTAAAACAATCGTCGTTCAACGAAAATTACGAGTTTGAAGGTGGTGCGCTTACCATGGCGGGCTTAATATTGTCTAGGTCGGCTTCGTTTGTTGGAAAAACCGTAAAGGAAGCTGCAGAGATTTTTCCCGAAATCCATTTTGTACCCATCGCCATACAACGTTTTGGTACACAATTTACTATTATCCCACGAGGTGATACCAAATTTAAGCGTGGTGATAGTGTGGTGTTTATAACTTCCGAAGGTGGTGCCGACGAACTTTGCAGACTTACCGGAAAAGTGAACAGGGATTTAAAGAACGTTATGATTTTGGGAGGTACTGAAATTGGGTTTAAAACCGCTCGGGATTTAAGTGACAAAGGATTTAATGTGAAGCTATTGGAAGGCAATAGAGATAGAGCCTTTGACCTAGCTGAAGTACTGACCAAAGTACTGGTTATTAATAGCGACGGACGGAATGTTGATTTATTGGATGAAGAAAACATTAATGAAATGGATGCTTTTGTAGCGGTGGGCGCTAATTCTGAAACCAATATCATGTCTTGCTTGGTAGCAAAATCCAAAGGGGTAAAAAAGACCATTGCTTTGGTTGAAAACATGGATTATTTTGAGCTTTCGCATTCCATTGGTATCGACACACTTGTAAATAAAAAGCTGTTGGCTGCCAATAATATTTTTAGATATATACGCAGGGGCGAAGTGGTTGCCATGACAAAACTTAACAATTTGAATGCAGAATTGTTGGAATTTGAAGTAAAAGCAACTTCTGCCGTTTGTAACAAAACCATTAAAGCGATCGATTTTCCAAGGTCTGCCATTATTGGTGGTGTTATAAGAGACGGTTTGGGCATGATTGCACTCGGTAATTTTAAAATTCAAGAAGGCGATCGTGTGGTGGTGTGCTGTTTACTGCAATCCATCAAACGTGTTGAGAAATTATTTCTTTAAAAAAAGTGGTGTGAATAAAAAATTAGCTCCCTCAATAATTCCTCCCCTTTTTTTAAGGGGAGAGCCTGTACCGAATTTATTTCGGTATGCCGATAGGGGGAGGTGGCAATTTTAGTAGTTATTTTGAAATTAAAAAATATTCGTTTATTCGTAGCAAATAAAAAACAGCAACAAAAAATAAATTGAAACTAAACTATAAAATCATCTTACACTTTTTAGGATTACTGCTGTTGTTCAATGGTGGTTTTATGTTATTGGCATCGCTTGTAAGCTATTTGTATGATGATGGTGTAACCTTACAGATATTCTTTGCAGGTCTTTTTACCATTATAGTGGGTATTGTAACCATGCTTTTTACGGCAAGGCATAAAAAGGAAATGAACAAGCGCGAAGGTTATGTGGTGGTAACTTTTGGGTGGATTATCATGTCATTATCCGGCACCTTGCCCTATGTTTTAACCGAGAGTGTGCCAAGTTTTACCAATGCGTTTTTCGAAACCATGTCTGGGTACACCACCACAGGGGCCTCTATTTTAAATGATATTGAAATAATACCTAAAGGGGTCTTGTTTTGGCGCAGTACCACACACTGGCTTGGGGGCATGGGTATTATTGTACTTGCCATTGCTATTTTACCTTTATTGGGAATAGGAGGGATGCAACTTTTTGCTGCCGAGGCCCCAGGCCCCAGCGGCGATAAACTGCACCCAAGAATTACAGATACCGCCAAACGTTTATGGCTTATTTATTTGGGTTATACAGTAGCCGAAACGGTATTGCTTCAACTGGCGGGCATGTCGTTTTTCGATGCCATAAACCATTCCATGGCAACCTTATCCACGGGTGGGTTTTCAACAAAAAATGCCAGTGTGGCCTATTGGAACAATCAACCTATTATCCAATACATTATTATATTTTTCATGTTTTTGGCAGGGGCCAATTTTGTGCTGGGTTATTTTGCGTTTAAGGGAAAAGTCCAAAAAATAATAAAAGACGAAGAGTTTAAATTGTACTTTAAATTCGTCGTAGTATTCACCATCATTGCGGCACTCATTATATATTTTAAAGCAGATGTGTCCATATCGTCCATAGATCATGCCATGGTTTGGGGCAAAGCCGAAAGTGCTTTTAGGCATTCGTTGTTTCAAGTGCTTACCATTATTACAACCACCGGATTTGTAAGTGCCGATTATACTTTATGGACCCCTTTTTTAACGGTATTCTTTTTCGGGCTCATGTTTTTGGGTGGCTCTGCGGGCAGTACCTCTGGAGGCGTCAAAGTAGTACGCCATTTAATCCTTATAAAAAACGGTTTTTTAGAATTTAAACGCACCCTTCACCCCAATGCCATTGTGCCAGTAAGGTATAACAACAAAGCCATCAACCGGTTTATCGTTTTTAATGTGTTGGCGTTTTTTATTTTGTATATGCTATCGTTTATTATCGGTGCTTTGGTGTTCTCCATGTTCGATATCGATTTTGAATCCGCCGTCGGGTTGTCGGCGTCCAGTTTGGGGAATATCGGGCCGGCACTTGGTAAATTTGGTCCCGTAAACAACTATGCGGCATTACCACCGTTGGCACAATGGTGGTCCTCGTTTTTAATGCTTATTGGGCGGTTGGAACTTTTTACCGTACTTATTTTATTCACGCCTTTTTTCTGGCGGAATAGGTAATCAAATGGATTTTAATGATTTGGGCGTTACCACAGGGGGCGCGCAATACACTACCAGTTTTGGCTCGCTGCGCATACTCGCCAAAAGCTAACCGTTCCTATCGCTAACGCAAGCATACCGTAAAGCAATAATCTAAATCCAAAAAAGAGGAACACAATATATTGTTATCTGAAATTTTTAGGGGATAATGAGTTGCACGCAAGTTTTGTGCAATCTAAAAAATTTAAAATTGGAAACAATCATTGTAATTGGAAGCTCTATAAAAAATGGAGGAACTCATAAAATAGCTTCTAAAATCCCTGAACCTACAAACTGGGGAATGATAGATTTGAATGATTACAGTTTTTCACAATTTGATTACGATCATGAAAATATTAATGAAGAACTCATCTTGACTTTTTGTTTTTAACCGAATCCCGATATGTCGGGATGTTCAGATGAGACTATTTTTGAGAGGCATAGCATCGCTACGCATAAGAAAATAGACGAAATATGGGCGAATTTCAGACATTTTTCAGGAAATAGAAAAAGTCAAGATCAGTTCAGTTTCTAATAAAACATTATCAATTTGCGAATCATGCTTTTTTTGGTTTTGCATGATGTGGCAATCCGTTTAATTTAAGCTACAACTGTTAATTCATGATATGACCAAGTCGTGCCTCCTCACCATGGCGGTTCCTTTGTTAATCTTCAACCAGAACCCAATCACCTTTGGCCAATAAATGTTCGGCTTGTTTGTATTTAAGGGTTTTATTTTCGGCTGTGATCACATGTTTGATGGTCACTTGGTCGTTACGTCCAATTTTTGGTCGGTCGCGCACAATCGTTTCTACCACTTGGGGTTGGCGTTGGGTATTGCCTGCGACCCTACTTTGTACCGAGCGTTCATCTAAATTAGGGATTTCATCTTTTTGCACATTCAATTTTTCCCGTTTGCGCTCTCTCGCTTCATGGATGGTGCTTTGTGTTTCTTGAGGTAATTCACCTTTAAATAAAAAGGAGATCACATCTTTATTCACTTCATCAATCATCGTTTTAAACAATTCAAAGGCTTCAAACTTATAAATCAATAAGGGGTCTTTTTGTTCGTGTACCGCCAATTGTACCGATTGTTTCAACTCGTCCATTTTACGTAAATGGGTTTTCCATGCATCATCAATTATGGCAAGCGTGATGTTTTTTTCAAAATCGGTAATCAATTGTTTACCGTTGGTTTCGTATGCTTTTTCAAGATCGGTAACCACATTTAAGGTTTTTAAACCGTCTGTAAACGGCACAACAATACGTTTAAATTTATCGCGTTGCGTTTCATACACATTTTTAATAACAGGGAATGCAAGGTCTGCATTGCGGGTCATTTTTTCTTTATAATGGTCGAATGCTGCTTTGTATATTTTACCGGTAATTTCTTGTGCCGAAAGCTTCCCGAATTCAGCCTCAAAAATCGGTGAACTCATGGAGAAATAACGAATCAATTCAAACTCGAAATTTTTAAAATCACTAGCCATTTTATTGGTTTCAACAATACCTTCAGAAGTATCAAAAATCATATTCGCTAAATCGACACGAAGACGCTCCCCGAATAAGGCATGGTGACGACGTTTGTAAACCACTTCACGTTGCGCGTTCATAACATCATCATATTCCAGCAAGCGCTTACGAACCCCAAAGTTGTTCTCTTCCACTTTTTTCTGGGCACGTTCAATGGATTTTGAAATCATGGAATGCTGAATAACTTCGCCTTCCTTCAAGCCCATGCGGTCCATCATTTTCGCAATGCGTTCGCTACCAAATAAACGCATCAAGTTATCTTCTAACGACACGTAGAATTGCGAACTACCAACATCGCCTTGACGACCGGCACGACCACGTAATTGGCGGTCCACACGACGGGAATCATGGCGTTCTGTACCAACAATGGCCAATCCACCAGCTTTTTTAACTTCATCGGTCAATTTAATATCGGTACCACGACCAGCCATATTGGTTGCAATGGTTACTTGCCCGGATTTACCGGCTTGATCTACAATTTCTGCTTCTTTTTTATGTTGTTTGGCATTTAACACATTATGCGGAATTTTTCTGATGGTAAGCATTTTACCAAGTAACTCACTTATTTCTACCGAGGTAGTACCAATTAAAACAGGGCGACCCGCTAAGGATAATTGCGTGACTTCATCAATAACCGCATTGTATTTTTCGCGTTTTGTTTTATAGACCAAATCGTCCCTGTCATCACGCACAATGGCACGGTTGGTGGGAATTTCCACCACATCCAATTTATAGATTTCCCAAAACTCACCAGCTTCTGTAACCGCAGTACCCGTCATACCCGACAGTTTGCGGTACATTCTAAAGTAGTTTTGAAGGGTAACGGTTGCAAAGGTTTGGGTGGCATCTTCAATTTTTACGTTTTCTTTGGCTTCGATCGCTTGGTGCAATCCGTCGCTATAACGACGCCCGTCCATAATACGGCCCGTTTGTTCATCAACAATCATCACTTTATTGTCAATTACCACATACTGAATGTCTTTTTCAAACAACGCGTAGGCTTTAAGCAATTGGTTAAGCGTATGGATACGCTCTGATTTGATGCCGAAATCTTTATATAATTCTTCTTTTAGTTTAGCTTCTTCAGCCAACGGTAAATTTTGGTTTTCAATTTTCGCAATTTCAATACCAATTTCAGGCATGATGAAAAAGTTCGGATTGTCTTTCCCCGATAAGTATTCAATACCTTTATCAGAAAGTTCTATCTGATTGTTTTTTTCTTCAATTACATAATACAATTCCGCATCCACCTTTGGCATTTCGCGGTTGTTGTCCTGCATGTAAAAGTTCTCGGTTTTTTGAAGCAGTTGTTTAACACCTTCTTCACTTAAAAACTTAATAAGCGCTTTGTTTTTTGGCATCCCACGATACACGCGAAGCAATTGAAAACCGCCTTCTTTAGTATCGCCAGATGTAATCAGTTTTTTAGCTTCGGCTAAAACCCCTGTTAAATACTTGCGTTGTACCGCAACAATATCATCCACTTTAGGTTTTAACTCGTTAAACTCATGGCGTTCCCCTTGTGGTATCGGCCCAGAAATAATCAATGGGGTACGGGCATCATCTACCAACACTGAATCCACCTCATCCACAATGGCGTAGTGGTGCGGACGTTGCACCAAATCGTTAGGAGAATGTGCCATGTTATCACGCAAATAATCAAAACCAAACTCATTATTGGTGCCATAGGTAATATCGG
Organism: Mariniflexile sp.; assembly: GCF_052728615.1. Taxonomy (NCBI): domain Bacteria; kingdom Pseudomonadati; phylum Bacteroidota; class Flavobacteriia; order Flavobacteriales; family Flavobacteriaceae; genus Mariniflexile; species Mariniflexile sp. The sequence goes on from NZ_JBFVFE010000005.1 coordinate 42,776, forward strand.
CGTTGTATGCTTTTATTCGCGATTCAGAATTAGGCTGGTGGTAATCAATACAATCCACCGTCAGGCCATGAAATTGAAAAATAGGCGCCATCCACGCGCTATCACGTTTCGCCAAATAATCATTAACGGTTACCAAATGCACGCCTTTTCCAGCAAGCGCATTTAAATACATGGGTAACGTAGCCACTAAGGTTTTACCTTCACCCGTTTGCATTTCGGCAATTTTACCTTGGTGCAAGGCAATACCACCAATAAGCTGCACATCGTAATGTACCATATCCCAAGTAATGGCTTTACCGGCAGCATCCCAAGAGTTGGACCAAATGGCTTGGTCGTTATCTAACGTTACATAGTCTTTTGAGCCCGATAATTCCCTGTCAAACGTACTGGCAGTAACCGTAAGCGTGGTATTGTTTTTAAAACGTTTTGCAGTTTCCTTAACCACTGCAAAAGCCTCGGGCAAAATAGCGTTTAAAACATCCTCGGTAATTTTATAAGCCTCGTCTTTTAACCGATCCACATCTTGGTAAATATCCTCGCGCCTGTCAATATCCTCGGTATTTTCGGCCTCAACCAATAAGCTGTCAATCTGTTCGTTTATGGGTTTGATGGCCTCGACAATGGTCGCCTTAAACTCAGCGGTTTTGGCCCTTAATGCGTCGTGCGACAAGCTTTCAATGGCAGCTTCAAAGGTTTTGATTTGATTTACAATAGGGGTGATGGCTTTTACATCTTGTTTCGATTTATCGCCAACAAATACTTTAAGTACAGAATTTAAAAAACTCATGGTGTGTATGTTATGTTATTCTAGAGCAGATCTAGATTTTTAGGTTGTTTTTTCATGCTCTTTAAAAAGCAATCAAAGATACATTTTGTTATATGTTTAATTAAGATTTAAGACAAAAAAAAAGCCTCAAACCGAGACTTTTTAACTTTTCTTTATGCTTTATTTAATATTCATCCTCATTCCAAAGGTAATCTTCATCAGTTGGATAATCAGACCAAATTTCGTCAATGGAGTCGTAGGCATCACCTTCGTCTTCAATAGACTGTAAATTTTCAACAACTTCCAAAGGCGCGCCCGTTCTAATAGCGTAATCTATTAACTCGTCCTTTGTTGCTGGCCACGGCGCATCACTTAAATAAGATGCTAATTCTAAAGTCCAATACATTTTTTATGCGTTTTAATTTTGTGCAAAAATAAATTTTTAGTTTAAACACACAAGGAAAAAATGAAATATTTAATTATTATTTTTAAGAACGTCTGTTTTTACTATCTAAACAACTGAAATCAAGTTTGTTAATTTGGGCGTTACCCTTCCCGATAGCTATCGGGAGGTCGGGCTTTCGGCAGTCGCTCTCTGCGAGGAGCTCCAACAATGCCTCAATCCCTAACGCAAATCACAATTCCAAATCATGTGGTTATTAAGTTATCCTACTTAATACTTTGTACTTCTAACTTCGTACTTTCTCAGGAATCCACTTAATTTCATCTGCTTGCAAGTCATTGGACAACTTTCGTGCCAACACAAATATGTAGTCAGATAGACGGTTTAAGTACATTAAAGCGTTAGGGTCAACACCTTCAATGTCATTAAGTGCCGCTGTTAAACGTTCGGCTCTTCGGCACACGCAACGCGCAATATGACAGAATGACACCGTTTGATGGCCACCGGGCAACACAAAATGCGTCATGGGCGGTAAAGCTTCGTTCATTGCATCCATTTCATGCTCCAATAATTCTATGTTTTCGCTGGATATTTTAGGGATATTCAATCGTTCCTTGCCGTTTTTTAAAATCGCTTTCTCTGGGTCGGTTGCCAAAATAGCCCCAACCGTAAACAATCTATCTTGTATATGAATAAGAATATCTTTGTAATGCCCATCAATATTCTGGTCACGAATCAATCCTAAATGTGAATTTAGTTCATCAACCGTTCCGTAGCTTTCAATTCTAATATGGTGTTTTGGTACGCGCGTGCCACCAAATAATGCCGTGGTACCTGTATCGCCTGTTTTGGTGTAAATTTTCATCTTATTTTCTCGCAAAGGCGCAAAGGCGCCAAGTTTTTTTTCAAATTTAGAATAAACTGGACGACTTAGCAACTAAACGATTGTCACAAAAGATAAAATGATTATATTACGAATAAATTCACAAATTTTTATTTTTTCTATTTCCCTTATTTTATTCATTTTTTGGGTTTAATACCCCGAGGCTTGCCTCGTTTTTATTTTTTTTTTTGGAATTTAGTTTTTGCCTTTTTGGTCCCGAAATTTCGGGATAATACCTCGCACCCATGGGTCGAGGTAGTTTATTTCTATAGTTTTCTCTAAAACTTCCACCTTTTCTATTGTGAAGCTTTTGCTTATTATTCTTTAAAACTGAAGCAAATAAAATCAGGATGATTAGATGTCAAGAAACATGTTGAATTTATGTTTTAGGAACAGTTCGTTTAACGTTTGTGTATGTGAGCTGCATGTTTCGGCACGAGCCTTTTCTGATAAAATTGGCTTTGGGAAATTTGCAGTCCAATAGTTATCGGGATTCCAAGTGGGCAATAACTGAGCCATAGCTTACCGTGCTAGCGTTTGCCTTTCTTTTCAGTTAATATGCTAATTTTTTGTTGTTCATTTCTACATTGAAATTTACTTTGGCTCCTAATGCTTCAAATACTTTCAAAATAGTTTCAAATCGGGCATTTTTGACACTATTTTCTATTTTTGAAATTTGAGCTTTTTGAACACCTACAAGTTTTCCCAATTGCTCTTGTGTCAAATTGCGTTCTTTTCTGGCTTGCCTAATTGCATCTCCCAATAAATCGATTCTCAATTCATTCTCGAAAGCATCCCGTTTGGTCGTTCCGCGCTTACCAATGTGTTTGTCAATCATTGTATCGAGCGAAACTGTTTTAAATTCCTTTTTCATAGTTATTTTTTATTTATCTTATTCTCTAAATATTTGATTCTAATATCTTCCGCTTTCTTAATTTCCTTTGGCGGTGTTTTCTGCGTCTTTTTTATTATTCCGTGGGTTGCAATTACAAACGTTTCTTGCTCTCCAGCTTTGTCCCAAAAAGGAAAAAGTCGATAAGTTTTGTTATTATATAAAGTTCTGAATTCCCAAATAAACTCATTCAGCTTTTTAAAGAGTTCATTATTGTTTGTGAATTGTGCTTTTTTGATATTGTAATAAATTTTCTCTCGTGCTTTACTGTCGAGATTTTCCAAAAACTCAACAGCTTCTGGTAACAATTCTATTTCAAAATTTTGTTTCATTCAGAATTTTTGTTAAATATAAAAATTTCCCAAATGGGAAACAATAAGTTTTTTAAAAATATTTGTATTTCAATTTTGACGGAAGGTTTTTAAGTTGTCTCTAGCTACTAGTAAAAGCATCTTTTTATGTTTAATATCCTAAATTTAAAGGAAGTTATATTTTTTTTAATAAAGTCAAACTGTGCTAAAGGTGGTATTTGATAAAACCATACTATTTTTCTGCATCTTCACGTCACGAATTCAATAAGTAATTTTGATAAATAGAAACATCATAATGGAAGTTTAGACCAATGATTGTATTTTATAAAGAATTTTAACATATTTTAACAAGAAACGTTTATTTTTGCCTCAAAATTGATAACCAAATCTAACAATTAAATATTATGAAAAAAATCACCTTTTTAGTGTCATTCGCCATAAGTGCTTTGTGTGTGGAGGCACAATCTTATGTCGGGTTTCTTACCGATAATTACAGTGGTGTAAACAGTGTTGTTTCCAACCCAGCCACCATAACGGATTCTCGTTTTAAAACCGATATTAACCTTATAGGCGTTAGTGTGTTTGGCGGAAATGATTATTATGGTGTAAACATTATGGATGCTATTAAAGATGGTTATGACTTTGATTTGGAAGCAAAAAAATATCCATCTACAAATAATAATTTAGGCGTGAATATGGATGTTATGGGACCCGCATTTATGTTCAATTTAAATAATAATAGCTCCATTGCCATTTTTACCAGAGCACGATCTGTTGTGAATGTTAATAACATTAATGGAACCACCATCGACGCTATTGATGATGATACTACAGATGATTTTAACGTAAACGAAGGCGATTTTAATATTTTTTCCCATGCTTGGGCAGAACTTGGTGCTACGTATGCTAGAGTTTTATTTACCAAGGACGAACACTTTTTAAAAGGCGGCCTTACCCTAAAATATCTTCAAGGTGGTGGTACCGCTTATGCTGTTGGTAAAAATGTTACCATAGATTATGATGCCGATGGAACCGATTTGGGAGGTGGCAACACAGCGGGTAGTATTTCATCTACCGGTCAAGTAACCTACGGCCGTTATGCCAATTTTGATAATGATAGTTATGATTATGAACTTCCGGAGGCTACTGGTTTTGGCGCCGATTTAGGTTTTGTTTATGAATGGAGACCAAACCATGCAAATTATACCACAACCAATTCAGATGGTGATACATATACCCAAAAAGATAAAAACAAATACAAATTAAAGATAGGTTTATCTATTACCGATTTTGGAAGTATTAAATATAAAGAAGGGTTACAGGATATTTACGATATTACAAATACAGGGGTGAGTGAAGAAGATTTTGATAATGCCGATGATATTGATGATATTTTAAGCACTTTCTATACTTTACAATCAAGTTCTCAAGGCATCAAGGCAACGCTGCCTACTGCCCTTCACTTAAACGCCGATTGGAGTTTCAATAGCAAGTTTTATGTTAATTTAAACACCGATTTTTCGCTTATTTCTAAAGATAAGGAAAACGCAAGCCGTATTTCAAACATCGTGTCGTTAACACCCCGTTTTGAAAGTAAATGGTTTAGTTTTTATGTGCCAATAAGCATGGTAGAAAATAACGGATTTCAAGCGGGCGCTGGTTTAAGGGCAGGGCCCTTGTATGTTGGTTCAGGTTCGGTTATTACTGCTTTAACGGGCGATAACAGTAAAGGTGCCGATGTGTATGCAGGTTTAAAAATACCTATTTACCAAGGAAGAACCAAAGATAGGGATGGCGATGGGGTGATCGATAAATTAGATGGTTGCCCAAAGGATGCAGGCCCTATTGAGAACAATGGTTGCCCATGGGGTGATAAAGATTTGGATGGTGTGCCGGATAATGTTGATGAATGCCCAGGCGTATCAGGTGTCATTGAAAACCATGGTTGTCCATGGGGCGATAAAGATGAGGATGGTGTTTTAGATTTTCTTGATGATTGTATGGAAGTGGCAGGGCCAAAAGAAAACCATGGCTGCCCCTGGAAAGATACCGATAAAGATGGTGTTTTGGATAAAGACGATGATTGTGTGGATGTACCTGGCACTGTTGCCAACAAGGGATGCCCAGAATTAACACCAGAAGTAACCGAAGAAGTTCAAAAAACATTAAATACCTATGCAAAAACCATTTTGTTCGATTCTGGCAAATCAACTATCAAGTTTGTATCTCATGGTGTTTTAAATGAAATTGTTACTATTCTAGGACAGTATCCTAATGCCAAGTTTTCAATAGAAGGCCATACCGATAGTGTTGGAAGTGATAAATTGAACCAAACCTTATCGGAAGAGCGAGCAAGTTCTGTAATGACTTTCTTGATTGAAAAAGGGGTAGCTTCAAATCGATTGACCTCAAGAGGTTTTGGTGAAAGCAAACCCATGGCAGATAACGCTACAAGCACTGGACGTGCCGAAAACCGTAGAGTTGAGATAAATTTGGTAAAGTAAAAAGCTTTAGTTCATTGATAAAAAAATCAATATTACATAACTGGCGTTTAAAATCGTATGTAGGGGTATAACTCCTACGGAGTATAATATTAGGGACCCATCTGTTTCCACAATGCTTGATGCCCTATGGACAAAACAACTATTGCCTTAAAAGATATGGGTACACGGTAGCTGCCGCAGGTAAGGTACAAAAATAACCAAGCAAAAATTAGGGAAATTAACGACATACCATTAACAGCGTACAACATTGGTTTTTTAAGAAACTAAGTACTATTTTTTCAAATCCTTTAACAAGCCTAAAGCAAAATAGCTAATTACCAATATAGCCAATAGAATACTGGCCCACATAAAGGCGTTGGATTGCCAAAATGATTTTTCGACTGAAGCAGATTTATTTTCAGTATTTATTTTACTAAAATTTGTAATGATTGCTTGTGGTAAATCAGCATTAAAAGTGGTTTTAAAATTAACCAAATCGTAGATTGGTTTTTGTAATGTGGAATCAACGATGGCTTCATAAGTTTCATGGCTCTTTAAATAGCAAATCACATAAAGGGGCTTTTGGAAAAATTTTAAATGTTTGATATTTAGTGGCGGATTATCATTGTTTTCAATTTCAATAATAATCTCTTTTTCAAAAATATAAGGTAATTCAAAGGTATTGTGGGTGCCAGAGTGCAGTTCAAAATCAAACACATTTTCTTGATAGGATTCTGTTCTTTTTTTGATGGTTCTGGTTTTATTCGCCAAAATTTTTGCTTTACGCATAAACACCTCATTTTCAATATCAAAAGCCATGCTTTCAATATGTTGTGGCCTAGTGAAAGTGATCGTTAATTGCGTTGTCTTATTTTTTTTATTGGTACTGTTTTTTATTTTGAAATCGATAATTTCCACTTGAGGAACCGTTGAAAACAAATTTTCATAAAAACCAACATTTAGAATTTGAAGCGGTAGCGATTCTTTGTTATTAAACTCAAATTTCAGGAATGCATAATCATTTAACGGAAACGAAAAAGTTTGCTCCACCGTGGTTTTTTCAGCTTCATTCAACCCGAAAAACAATTGATTGGTAGCCAACCCAAACCATTCTTTTTTATCATTACTGCCATTGATGCTATATGTTTTTTTGACTTTGGTATTGGCGATTTTAAATGTAAAGTGGTCTAGTTCTAGCTTATTCTTATTTTCAATTATAATGGTAGTAACAGAATCTTTGGTGTTATTTTCAGTTTCGAAAGTAAATGGTATATATGAAGATTGCAGAGTGCTTTCATCATTCAGCAATACATAAGGCACTTCATTTTTATTGCTGTCTAAAACTCGAAAATAATTGGTGTTTGATACACTTGCTGAACGCACTTCTGGTAACAGCAATATTTTATGGAATCCGTTTTCTTTTATTTCTGAAATGGTTCCTCTATAGTTTTGGGAAACCAGGGTTGCCGTTGAAAGCAATAAGAACAGTTTTATAAGCTTTTTATACATGAGCATCGGGGTGGTTTTGAGTATCGGTATCTACCACTAATTTTTTAATTTTTTGATATACAAAGGAAATGACCAAAATAAGCACCCCTAAAAGGATGAAGGCGATGATCTTTCCTGTTTCAGATACGTTGTTAATGTCATAAGCAAAAAGTTTTATGATGGTGATTCCTAAAAGGGAAAGGGCAATGATACGGAGTTGTTTCCATTGTCTTTTTATTCCGATAATTAAAAACAGGAACGATAAAACTCCCCACAGAATAGGATAGCCTATTTTGATGATTTGGCGTTTTACAGCATCAAATGCACTGTTTATATATTGGATCCTGCCGTAGTCGTCAAAATAGTGATTATCGATTGCTTTTTTAGGAAAGCTGCTGTTGAGTTGGTTGACATCAACCAATTGTGGGGCGAATTTTAGACTATGGATAATCACTTCGACACTAAAAACATAAACAATGGCGAAAGCAAAAAGCCAAAGTGCCAATTTTGGACTTAAAAAGTTGAAAACCGGATTTTCTTTGGAATATTTTAGCAGACAAATCCCAAAGTAAACCAAACACGCAAGAATGATATAATGGAAAATAAAAGCATGGTTATAATTCAATTCCAAATTATAATTAGCCACCATCTCGTTTGAAGCAAGCTTGTAGAATAACAGGATGTAAAGAACAATATTGGCAATGGCAAGCAATAAAACTCCTTTTTTAAAGAAGATGGTTTTACTTTTTAAGCCAAAGTACAACAAGAACGCGCTAAACGCAAAATGATACACAACCGCAAATGAAAGTGCCGATGGCTTGTTGGCAATAAATTGATTGGATTGGTAAACGATTTCCAATAAACCAACCAAATAGCCCATACCAATGGCTACAATCAATACCAGGTTTTTGTAATAAGGGAATAAATCGAAACCTAAAAATTTAAAACTTACGTTTTCCTTTTTAATGATAGTATAGGTGGCAATTAATGCTGCCATTACCACGATGCCCGTAATGAATATGGGGTTTAAAATGAGTTGCAATGCATCATCTTCATTTGTGTACGCGTATTTTTGCCCCCAATCAATTACCAAACTAACAATACTTAAAAATTGAACGACCATCGCACCCCATTTAAAGCCATTGATTTTTGATTTTTGTGATAGCCAAAACAATAAAACCGCTTCGGCTGCCCAAAATAACGTAATGTGATTTCCTTTAAATTGAATTGGGATTGTTAAGGTAACGAAGGTTAATGTTAAACCTATAAGTAGATAAATGGCATTTTTGTCCAATCCAAACTTTTTATAAAGAATAATGGCATATATGAGGTTGTATACCGCCAACGAAAGTGTGAACACCCCTTTTATTTGAAGCTCCCAATCATGAATGATGGTTATCCCAATTCCGAAGAAAAAGAAGGTGTTCGCAATCAGGATTCCATATTCAATCAATGAAAAAGTGCCTTTGTTCCGTAAGTTGTTTAAAACAACCGTGATGCTGAAAACAAAATAAAATAAGGTGGCAAAGGCCAATGCGCCACTATGCGGTAAGGTGTCGTTGAAAAGTTCTTTTACAACCCACGAAAAGAAAAGTAAGGTGGTAAAAAGAAATGATAATATGGTAACGATGTTCCATTTTTTAAAATATGAAATTGCTAAAATACCGATGTTTAAAATGGTGATATAAGTAAATAATACCATGTAATTGCCACTTCCGGTACTTACCATAAATGGCACTGCAAATCCGCCAATCAATGATAAAACCGCCAATTCTTGCCTGTTGTAAGCCACCGAAATCAATACGCTAAAGGCGGTAATAACCACCATGATAATAAACGCTACCGTTTGATTGAACAAGTGGTATTCATGAAACGCAATGGCAATGGTAAAATAAAAGATACTTACAGCACCAGCCACCATGACCGAACTAAAAGCAGCATAATTTTTTTTGAGTTTGTGTGCAATTGCCATTACCAACGAGCCAGATAAAATCCCTATGCCAACACGTGCATATTCATTAATCCAGTTTTTATCAATGGCATATTTTACAAAAAAGCTGATGCCCAAAACTAAAATCAGAATCCCGAGTTTATTGATAAGATTTTCTCCAATAAATTTTTCTAAATCGGGATTGTTTTCTTTAAAATTTTCAAACCAAGATTTTTTGGGCATCATTGGTGCTTGGGGTTTTAAAGGATTGGTTACTGGTAAAGGTTTTGGTACAGCAATGGGTTTTGAAACAACATCGGCCGCTATTGGTTTTTGTGATAAAATTACGGGTTTTTGCTCTACCGGTTTTATAATGTCCGGGGCAACTTTCGGAGTTGGTTTTGCTTCTTCTTTAGGTTTAAAATCAGGATTTTGAAGAGATGACAGTTCCTTTCTGAGTTGATTTAGCTTTTGATGGATGCCGTCAATGGAATTGTTTATTTCCTTACGGTGTGAATTGTTTTTAGAAAGAATAATTATGACTAAAACTATGACAATTAATATGAGAAACTCCTCCATGATATTTTTTTAGTTGGAAATCAAATATAATCTATTTTTTTGCAAAAGATAAGGTTGTTGGGTTTTGTTGGATAATGTGTTTTGTGGATGTGAAGTTGCGGTTTTGGCACGCAGAAATGGGTGCAAAAGGATAATTCCGACCTGCCGGTAAACAGGTTTTAGCCAATTGGAAAAGCTTAAATGAGTTCATAATGTGCTACCAACACTGTATTATCTCTTTGCCATCAATTTCCAGTAGGAAAAACAATATATTGGTACGCCCCAATATCAGGAGCAGCCGTTCTATTCACATTTAAAATATCAAAAGGAACTTGGGTTGCAAAGCTTGGTAGTCCTTTATTTTTCGCTTCCGATTTTTCGCCAATAATCAGCATGTTTTCATTGGCATTTTTAAAATTTGGGTCTTTGTTAAAAATGTTTCCAACGTAATGGTTCGTATCAGTCAAGTCGTAATTAGGCCCCTTAAAGTTATTGTTGTTGTTTTGAAAACGGATCAAGCAATTGGTAAACTTAAAGTTGAAAACTACCGAGGCATCTTCAATTTCATCCAATAAAATTTCAGGATTGTCATTTCCGTATATTATGCAATTGTTGAAATTGGCTTGTGTTAAATCGGTAATGGTAGCGTTATTGTCTTCATCCAAAACAAAATTGTTTAAAAGTAAAGACGGCAATTGTCTGGAACCATTCCAATAATTGGCTATGGTACAATGGGTAAAATTGTATTTTCCGCCAAAAGTACCCGCTACCGATGATTGCCCACTATTGTTTACCACCACATTTTCGCCTTTAATGGAGGTGTTTCTGCCCAATATCCCAAAACTACTCGAATTATATATTTGCGAATTGGTGATCTTTAATTTTTCGGTCGGCACATTTGGGTTGCCATCACATAAAATACCCACGGTGGCATTTTTAATGGTTGCGTAGTTTATGGTATTGTTCAAACTTCCTCCAAAAAGCCAAATCGTGCCCCATTGCCCAGCAATATCCGAAAAACCGGGTTCCAAACGGTCGCCTTCAAAAATAACTTCGTTTTCCAGTAGTTTTTGGTCGGTACTAAAAGCACCATTCACTTTTAAGGAAGCGCCCTCGGCAACTATAAGCCCAGAATTATCATGAAAATGCACACGGGCTCCAGCATTTATGGTCAAGGTTTCCCCATTTGGTACCGCCGCAAAGCCGTAAATAACATAGGGTTTTGTATTGGTAAAGGTCAGTTCGTTTGGTCGTAGTTCCCGACCTTGTAGCGCTGTTTCCAAAATTTCGCCACCTACATTGAGCTTTAGGGTTTCAATAACCTTGGTGGAATTATCTCTGTTGGGATAAATAAAAATAGCATCTTGCACTAAAGTGACGAGTTCTACTTTTTGGAGGTTAGCACCCGCATCGAATTCTATTTGATCGGTGTATAAAAATTTGCCATTCGGATTTGAAAAATTATTGAAATCAATGGTGCTTTCAACAAAAATAAAAATACTGTCTTTAGCCAGTATTTGAATGTTTTGGAAGGTTTTACCTGCTATCCCGTCCACGTTCAATCGGTAATTAGAGCTATTGCCCAATGCCAGTTTGATGGAAGGAATCAATATATCATTATTGCTTCGGTTATATACTTTTAAATTGTAGGTACTGGAGCCAATATTAGTGAAAACAGTATCTAAATACACGGTGTCTTTTGAAAATTGAAGCGTTCCTGTACTTGGGGAAAAATCAAAATCCTTTCGGCAAGAACTCCAAAGTATTAAAAAGCAAAAGGTTAAAAGGAAATAGAGATAGCGCATCATGAAAATTTAATTACATTTCAAAAATATAACTTTTGAAATTATGAATTAGTATGTTACGGATTAATTTGATGAAGTTTATCTAAAAACAGGGCCGCATTTAATCTCCTCACTTCTATTTCAAGGGAGGACAAATTTCGATTTATAGAAATGAGGAGGGTTTGATGATTTTAGTTTCCCAATAATATTTACACCAAGTCGCGAAGCATTTTAGCGGCCACTTCGGGCGTAATATCACGCTGTGGCGAACCAAACATTTCGTAACCAACCATAAATTTCTTTACCGTAGCACTGCGCAACAAGGGCGGATAAAAACTCATGTGCCAATGCCAATGCCCGTTGTCTTTTCCGTCTGTGGGTGCTTGATGGATACCACTCGAATATGGGAACGAAGTATTGAATAATGCATCATAAGCTTTTGTAATAACCGAAATAGCTTCGGCAAACAGGAAAGACTCGTTTTCTTTTAAATCTGAAATACTTTTTTGATGTTTTTTAGGAACTATCATCGCTTCAAAAGGCCAAACGGCCCAAAACGGTATAAGCACCACAAAGGCATCGTTTTCAAAAATAATGCGTTCTTTTTTATCCAATTCTTGAGCAAGATAATCGCCTAAAAGACTACTTTTGTTTTTCTTAAAGTAATTTAATTGTTGACTGTTTTTTTTATCAACTTCATTTGGCAAGGTACTTTGACTCCAAATTTGACCATGCGGATGCGGATTGCTACAGCCCATAACAGCCCCTTTGTTTTCAAAAATCTGGACGTAATTTATAAGCGGATTGTTACCGAGTTCGGTGTATTCTTTCTGCCATGCAAAAACCACTTTCTCAATATCCTTAACATCCATATCGGCTAAACTTTTAGAGTGGTCCGGACTAAAGCAAACCACTTTACAAATACCTTGTTCGCTTTGCGCAATCAATAAGCCATCATTCACATTAAAGTTTTTTGAACCCGTTTGAAGTGCAGCAAAGTCGTTTGTAAAAACAAAAACATTTTGGTATTGTGGGTTTACCTCGCCATTGATCCTCGTGTTTCCGGCACACAGATAACAATTGGGGTCGTGTGCAGGTCGTACTTCGTTTGAAATCGCTTCGTTTTGTCCTTGCCAAGGGCGTTTCGCACGGTGAGGCGATACTAAAACCCATTCGCCTGTTAATATATTATATCGTTTATGTGAAAAATCCTGTAAATCTGAATTCATTTTAATAAGGTGTTTAATTAGTTAATGACGTGCGTGCCGTCCGATAGTTTTACGGAATAAATGGAACAGTCTTTGTTGAATTTTTCTTTGTAAGCCTTTGAAGCCGCTTCTTTAAAAGCCTTTGAAGCATTTTTTGCCACCAAGTTTATGGTACAACCCCCAAAGCCGCCGCCCATCATTCTTGCTCCTAAAACATGGCCGTTCAATTGTGCTTGTTCCACTAAAAAATCCAATTCATCGCAACTCACTTTATATTGTTTGGACAAGCCGTTGTGCGATGCATAAATTAAAGCACCAAGTGTTTCTAAATCACCATCGGTCATCGCTTTGGAAGCTTTTACGGCGCGGTCGTTTTCTTGAATCACATACAGTGCTTTTTGATAGTTTTCAGGAGTTACTTGGTCTTTAATTTTCAATAAATCGGTTTCTGTAGCATCTCTTAATGCTTTGATTCCCAACAAGGCTGAAATGTTTTCACAGGCTGAACGTCGGTCGTTATAAGCACTGTCCGATAAACTGTGCTTTACATTGGTGTTTATTAAAATAAGCTCGTGGTCTTTAAAATTGATTTCAAAAGGTTTCGCTTCAATGCTTCTGCAATCCAATAAAAGCGCATGGTTTTCTATACCGAACATGCTGGCATATTGATCCATAATACCACAGTTTACGCCCACATAATTATGTTCCGCTTTTTGCGAAATAAAAATCATTTCGGTTTTGGTCAACCCTAAATTAAAAAGTTCATTTAAACCATAAACCACGCTATTTTCCAGAGCAGCGGACGATGACATACCAGAGCCAGAAGGTATATCGCCGCTAAAAGCAATATTGAAATTGCCAACCGATTTATTTCTATTTTGAATTTCGGCAATAACCCCGAACACATAATTTTCCCAACTTCCTTCAGACGAAGGTTTTAGTTTATCCAATTCAAATGCAATGGTTTCATCCATATCAATAGCAAACGCCATACATGTTTTTGAATCGCTTTTTTGAATGGCTGCCACAATGCCCTTATCAACAGCGGCAGGAAACACAAATCCGTCGTTATAATCGGTATGCTCGCCAATAATATTAATTCTTCCAGGGGAAAAAATAAGCAGAGGCTCTGCTCCAAATTTACTTTTAAAACCTGTTTTCACGTCATTAACCAGTGTTGTGTCCATAGTATTGTTTTGTTTTTAATCCATGACAAAAAAAACATTTCATTAAAATAACTATTAAAGTTGATCCCTCCGCCTATCGGCATACCGAAATAAATTCGGTACAGGCTCCCCCTTGAAAAAAGGGGAGGAATTATTGAAGGAGCTTCTTTTAATGATTTGATGTTAATAAATTTTTGTCATGTACTTAAAGTTTTGTTAGTAATTTAATCTTTTATAGTAACATTCCAGTTTAGTTGATAGGTTTCTTTAGGCTTTAATGTTTGTAACCCTATGTTGTTGTTGAAACTATCCGATACGCCCGTAGTAGGCTCAATAGCAATGGTGTTGGCTCTTGGTGGGGTATATATCTGTAAAAAATTTTCTTTTGAAGATGCACTGATAAAAAGCTGATAATCAGGTGTGTTAAACTGTGTTTGGTTGGTGTTTAAAATAAAACAATCATCCAATTTTTTGTCCTTAATTTCAAATACAGGTGTGTTTTCAATATCGGTTACACCAGTGGTGATGCATCTGTCATCAAACACAATTTGTTTATCACTATCAAAATGCAAGGTGCTGTTATATAAATTACTACTTGTAAAATAAGGGTGCCAGCCGATAGTAAATGGGAATGCTTTTGAATCGGTGTTAACAATTTTGATATGGATGTCTAAAGCATTTTTTTTCAGAATATACTCCACGTGGATAGCGTAGGTGTACGGAAATCCAATAGATTCATTTTCTTCATTATAAAATAATGTAACGGAAGCAAAATCCTCGTTTTTTTCTTCCTTGACCACCTGAAACGTTTTGTTGAAAACCAAACCGTGTAGTGCATTGTTATTGCCAGTTTCGTTGGTTTTAAAGGCATATTGTTTGCCATCAAATGAATAAGTGCCATCTTTTATTCTATTGGCAAATGGAAATAAAATGGAAGAAGCATAGGTATCGCTATATTTTAATGGATGTAAATCTTCCATAACTTTCTTATTGTTTAGCTTCAATTCCTGTAAACTGGCACCTAAGTTTACATGTATTTTGGCATAAGAAGATTTATCTTGACTTTCAATTTCAATCAATTCCAATTGATTTGAACTGTTTTCTACGTGATTAATAGTGTACAATGGCTTTTATATTTAGTGGATACTGTCATATTGCAAATATATGGAGTGAATTTTAAACACAGCCTATGTTAAATGTATTTATTACGCTTAATATGGTAATTTATCTAGTGTTGTGTTAACTTGAAATTGACGGGTAAAGTCTTTTAAGTTTTATCCTTGCCTTATCGTTTGTAAACTGCCAATTTATTTTAGCATCCTTGTTGTTCCTGTGGTTTTGCCATGCTTCTATTTCTGATGTTATCTTTTCAATGGTATCGATATGGCGGTTGAGGCACTGTCCGTTGAGTACGTGGAGTTCTATTTCTGCCATGTTCAACCAATTCCCATGCTTGGGCGTGAAAACGAACTCAAACCTGCCCCTGATCCTTTTTGCCTCCTCTGGCGGGGATGTTTCATAAAAAGCGGATGCGTCATGGGTCTTGAAATTATCCATTACCAACCTTATCTTTTTTGCCTTTGGGCACATCTGGGTCAGCTATCCGCTTCATAAACCTTGCCCAATCTTTTTTTTGTCTTGAATTCTGTGGCCTCAACCATTCTTTTGCCCTTCAAGGGTTCGTTTACCATGAAAACATTGACCATTCCGTGCCTGAATACTCATAATCAACCCTGGCTCCCTGTCCAGGTCTTATCGGGGCCGATGCAATCTCCTCGATCAACTGTTTGGGTGGTTCATCCATACATATAAACGGAAAATCCTCGTCATACGCCAACTTATAGGTGTCGAACACCTGTTCCATATTGGCCACAAAGGCACTGCTTTGCCCCGGCGGGATACCCCAGCCTTTTACTTTCCAAGGTTTAAGTTCGTTTTTTTTAACACCTCGCCAACCGTTACGTGCGAAATGTAATCTATATATTCCAGCTCGACCATCTTGTCCGCCAATAGCCTGAGGGACCACTTTGCAAACCCTTCTGGCGGCTCACTGCAGCAAAGTGAAACCAGTTTTGCCTCAATATCCCCATCTACCTTTTTAGTGTAGACTTGGGCCGAAGGCCGCCCTTCCAGTACGCCCTCGAACCCTTCTTCAATGAACTTCTTTTTTACCCTGTCTATTGTCCTTTCGCCCAGCTTGAGGACTTTACAGATCTCCGCATTCTTGATATCGGTATTTGCGGAAAATTCGCCTTTGTCGCAATTCAATAAAATATACGCTGCGCGAAAGGCCTGCGAGGTGTGGCTCCCTTTACTTATTATCTTGCTTAGCTCTTCTACCTCCTCCTTTTTCAGTTTTATTGTGTAGTGTACCATTTGCTTTTTTAGAAAAAATATAAAATAAATACATCATATCTAGATTAACTTAAAACTAATTACAAAAATGTTTTCTGCAAGTATCCGGTTGAGCATCAAGGCAAAATCAAAATAGGCCCTGTCCTCAACAATTATGGTGATCTTGGCAAAAATGGTTTGCCCTAAACCATGCCTGTCGTGTGTTTTGGTTTCTGTAATATTTACCAAGTCCGGTATCTGCAAAGCACCATCCCAGCAAGTGTGTATTTTCAAACCGCCTTTTGCTGTCCGTCCCGATAGCTATCGGGATTGCCCAGTCAAACATGGATAAGCACAGGCTGATTAAGGTGCTGTCTATCAATTTGATGCTGTGGTCTTTGATTTCTTCAATAATGGTGCGATGGTTGTCTTGTTTCAACAGTCTATCATAATGCCTTAGAAGCTTGTTATACAAGGTTCCATAGACTCGCCAGTTGCGTTTTTTATTGCCATCGCTCATCGTTGAACGGGCTGGACTTTGAGTTAATCCCAAATCACCAATGAAGGTCTCACAAACCCCGATTCCAGTAGATATATCGCTCAAAGAATAGCATTTATTGAGCTGTCCGAAAGTTAAAGCTACAAATTGGTCATAAGTCCTGTATTTACTGCACCCTTTATCAGTTTTAAATTGTTTGGTACAGGAATCAAGCATCCAACGTGGAACTAAATCTATGATTTGGCGAAGTACTGGTTTTTTGTTGTTTTTGATGCGTCTGAAGAGTCCCATTGATTATTTTTTTTCTCAAAACAAAAATAAGGGATTCTCAGACACTTTTATTTTTCAACTTTCGGATAGTAGTGAAGGCAAATCTTTATTATAGACCGTTTTCATATATTAGTTATTGTTTTTTTTTATATACCAATGTCGATTCAATCGACATTCATTATATGTATGTCGAAATTATTAAAAAAAAAATCGATATAGATTGTTATGGTATTGATTTAAGCTTTTAAACCTTTGCGTCTTCGCGCCTTTGTTTGCGAGAGAAAAAACCAACGATTAACGACTAACGATTTTTGGATTTTTGAACTCTGAACTCTGAACTTGGAACTTTTATTGAATAATCTCCACCTTCCTGATATAAATATTCTTAAGCGGCCAGTCGGCGGCATCGGTTTCAACGGCAGCAATTTTATCGATTACATCCATGCCGTTTATAACTTTCCCAAAAATGGTATAATCGCCATCTAAAAAGTGGGCGCCACCTTTTTGCTGCACAATAAAAAACTCATAAGGTGATGCCAATTTATGGGGGTTATCAATCTCGCTACTGGGCATGGAAACCGCACCTCGGTCGTGTTTAAACCCACGTTTGGTGTCTGCAGGCAACAAGTATTTCCCAATATGCCCACGTTTTCTGGCTGTTTTTTTGTCGTCGCTATTTCCTGCCTGTACCATAAAATTGTCAATCACTCTATAAAACTGTGTCCCATCAAAATAGTGTTGTTTGGTTAAAAAAATAAAGTTCGACCGGTGGTATTTCGTTTCATCAAACAATAAAATATCAATGGTACCAAAATCGGTGGTAATGCGTACTTTGTTTTCTTTGTGATGTTTGTCATATTCCAAAAAAAAGTACATCGCTTTTTTAGAATCCAGTTTTGGGTACTGCCTTTCGGCGGTATCGGTAGTGTCTTCAGGGTCTTCAACAAATTCTTTTTTTGTCGCTTCTGTTTTGGTAACATCACTTGTTTTTTTCTTTTTAGATTGTTTATCTTCACAGTTCAGAAACAAACAAAAAATACATAAAACTAGAATAACGCGCATACCAATGAATTTTGATGAGTTTTCAATTTCAATTTCAAAAATAAAAAATATACCATTACCAGCCTTAGTATCCCACTATAAAATGGTGCCACCTTTTCGGCAGGAGCTGTTGGAACGCCAAAAAGAAGCCATAAAAAAGGCGAAACAGGCCGGGGTTTTAGCTTTGTTTTACCCAGATACAAACCACCAAACCCACATGGTTCTCATTTTAAGGAACACCTACAAAGGGGTGCATTCCGCTCAAATAGGGTTTCCGGGAGGTAAATTGGAAAAACAGGATGCATCACTTCAAGATGCTGCGGTAAGAGAAACTTTTGAAGAAATAGGGGTGCCAATAAAGGACATAGAAGTAATTTGCAGATTATCGGAAGTTTACATCCCACCAAGCAATTTTTATGTACATCCGTTTTTAGGCATTTCAAAAAATACACCACGCTTTATAAAGGAAGATAACGAGGTTGAAGCCATTATAGAAGTACCGGTGCAACATTTTTTGGATGATGCCAACATCATTACTCAAAAAGTGCAAACGTCCTACAGCATTGATGTTGAGGTGCCTGCGTTTAAACTTAACAACTACGTGGTTTGGGGGGCCACCGCCATGATGCTGAGTGAGATTAAAGACTTGTTAAAACAACTCATGTAGTTTATAGATTTATTACATTTGTACCAACTAACTAATTTGACGTGTGATTTATGGCATTGTTTAAACGAAATCCATTCGGACATATTTTATTTATAAAAAAGTGGCTCATTAGAATTTTGGGGACCCTGACCCATAGACGTTTTCGTGGATTTAACGAACTGCAAATAGAGGGCTCTGAAATCATTAAAAACTTACCTGATAAAAATGTTCTGTTTATTTCTAACCACCAAACGTATTTTGCCGATGTGGTGGCCATGTTCCATGTGTTCAATGCTAGCTTGAGCGGACGCGTGGACTCTATTAAAAACGTGGGGTATTTATGGAACCCTAAGCTCAATATCTACTATGTGGCTGCCAAAGAAACCATGAAAGATGGTTTGTTGCCTAAAATTTTAGCGTATGTAGGCTCTATTAGCATTGAAAGAACCTGGAGAGCCGAGGGGCAAGACGTAAACCGACAAGTAAAAATGAGCGACATTTCCAGTATTGGAAAGGCTTTGGATGATGGTTGGGTTATTACCTTTCCGCAAGGTACCACAACCCCTTTCAAACCCATTAGAAAAGGGACCGCTCATATTATAAAACGTTACAAACCTGTGGTAGTGCCTATTGTAATTGATGGCTTTAGGAGGTCGTTCGATAAAAAAGGTTTGCGTGTTAAAAAGAAAAACATTCTTCAAACCATCGAAATAAAAGAACCCTTGGTTATAGATTATGATAAGGAATCTTACGATGATATAGTAGAGCGCATAGAATTTGCCATAGAACAACACCCATCCTTTTTAAAGGTCATTTCGCAAGAAGAGGTAGAGGCCCAAGAAGCTCTTAACAAATTACGGGAGTGGTAGTGCATAAGCTTTTATACTTTTTTACGGACTTGAGGGTTCGTTAATTTATGAAGGATTTTTTCTGGGAATATAAAAAGAAACCTAACAAAAACAGTAATTAGGCACTACTTTTTATCAACACAGCTACTTCAAAAAAAAAAGGCTTATTTTTATTTTAGAGCCCCCAATTAAAACAGCATGGGTTCGAGATCATTATTAGGAGCGTTGGTTTTCTTGAGGAAAGTTAGGGAGGTGTTATTTAACGTGGATAACGGATAAGAAAATTAAGATTGAATTTTTCTTTTTTCCCTCCCTAAAGGGTGGAAAAATTCCTGAAATGTAGAAAATGTATCATCCTTTAAGGTTGGGGAAGGGACATTTTCGGCTCAATATGGTTGTCCATTATTCACGTTATTTAATATGGATTACATCCCTATAATCCCCTCATGGGAATAACCAACCGCATACAAATAGCAAAAAAATGTTGTTTTCAACCAACTAAATTCATTCTTAAAATATAATATTTATATATTCAAAATATATGGTTCAAAAAGGTATAGAAGCAGAACGACTGGCAATATCCGATAATTATAAACACTGGAAAAAATGGGGCCCTTACTTAGCAGAAAGGCAATGGGGCACGGTTCGCGAAGATTATAGCGAGCATGGCACCTCTTGGGAATTTGTTGACCATGAAAAAGCCCGGAGCAATGCCTACCGTTGGGGAGAAGAAGGCATCGGTGGTTTTTGCGACTCAAAGGAAATATTGTGTTTAGCACCTGCCTTTTGGAATGGCAAGGACCCCATTTTGAAAGAACGCTTATTTGGGCTTACCAACAATCAGGGAAACCATGGCGAGGACGTGAAAGAGCTCTATTTCCATCAGGTATCTTCGCCCACGCATTCATATTGCAAGTACCTCTATAAATATCCGCAAAATGAATTTCCTTATGCCGACCTGGTGCATCGAAATCAGCGAAGCAGAGCCGAATCTGAATATGAATTGCTAGACACCTCGGCCTTTAAAAACAACGCCTATTTTGATTGTTATATTGAATATGCCAAAGCCGATGTAGATGATATTCTTATGAAAGTTACCGTAATTAATAGAGGCACTGAAACGGCCGATATCCATGTGCTACCGCATCTTTGGTTTCGTAATTTTTGGAAACACAACAAACGTCATGCGCGTCCCAACATGAAGTCCGTTTCACATACTTCCGTGCAATCCAGAAGCGCACGGAATGGGAGGTACTATTTTTATCATAAAGATGGCGAACAGCTATTTTGTGAAAACGAGACCAACAATAAACGCATATACAATTTTAAAAACGATGTCGATTATGTTAAAGATGGCATCAACAACCATGTGGTGAATGGTAAACCCACCGTAAACCCACAAAAGAACGGCTCAAAATTGGCTATTTGGCATCAATTAAAACTAGATGCAGGCGAAGAAAAAACAGTAAAAGTACGCCTGAGCAAAAATAAATTAGAAAACCCTTGGACCAATTTTGAAGGAGTATTCCATCAACGCATTACCGAATGTGAAGCGTTTTATAATGAAACCATTAATGCCGAAATTCCAGAAACCCACCAAGCCATAGCCAAAAGTGCTTTTTCAGGCTTGCTTTGGACCAAACAATTCTATTACAACGATGTGTTTAAGTGGCTTTTTGGGGGCCCTGGCGAAGCCACACCAAACCGTTCCAACCTTCGGAATTATAATTGGCAGCACCTTACCAACCGGCACGTTATTTCCATGCCCGATAAATGGGAATATCCGTGGTACGCCGCTTGGGATTTGGCTTTTCACATGGCGTCCTTTGTGGAAATAGATCCCTATTTTGCAAAAGAGCAGCTCTTGTTGGTGCTAAAAGAAAACTACATGCATCCTAACGGGCAGATTCCGGCGTATGAATGGAATTTTAGCGATGTAAACCCACCCGTACATTCGTATGCCGTTTGGAACGTTTACGAAAAAGATAAAAACTATACAGGCAAAGGTGATACCGCATTTTTAGAAAAAGCTTTCCAAAAACTACTTATCAATTTTACGTGGTGGGTAAACCAAAAGGATAAAAGTGGCACCGACTTGTTTGAAGGAGGCTTTTTAGGGTTGGATAATATTGGGGTGTTCGACCGCAACCACATGCCACCTGGAATTACCAGAATGCAACAAGCCGATGCCACCAGTTGGATGGCCATGTTCGCACTCAATATGCTGCGCATGTCGCTCGAACTTGCTAAAACCAATAAAATATACGAAGAAGCGGCAGCCAAGTTTTTCAGGCATTTTTTAAACATAGCATGGGCGATGCACCACATTGGGAAAAAGGATATTTCGCTTTGGGACGACGAAGATAACTTCTATTATGATGTGGTTGAAATGGCCACAGGTGCTACCGATCGTTTAAAGGTGCGCTCTTTGGTGGGCGTTATCCCTATGTTTGCTGTCGAGATCATGCATAAAGACCTGTTTGAGGAATTAAAGGAATTTAGGATGCGGGCCAACGAAATCATTAGAACCCGTCCAGACCTAGCCTCCTTAATAACCAATTTGGACGAAACCAATGCCGATGGCAATTATCTGTTCGCCATCATGCGTGGTTTTAGGCTGGAACACCTCCTTAAACGCTTGTTGGACGAGGACGAGTTTCTGTCCGATTACGGTATTCGTTCGCTTTCCAAGTACCACGAAAAACATCCATTTGTGTTCCAGCACCATGGGCAGCATCAAATTCAATACGAACCCGGTGAGAGCCGTTCCAATATGTTTGGTGGCAACTCCAATTGGCGCGGTCCTATCTGGATGCCTTTAAATTATATGATCATTCAGTCGTTGCGCAAGTATTACACCTTTTACGGCGACCAATATCAATACGAATTCCCCACGGGTTCTGGCAACAAACTCAACCTAAAGCAAATTGCCAACGAACTTACCAAGCGATTGGTAAAACTTTTTGAAGTCGATAATGAGGGTAAATTCCAATACCATTCCGATAATGCCGGCAAGCATTTTACAAAATCCGAACACTTTAAAAACCTGCATTTGTTTTATGAGTTTTTTGATGGCGACAACGGTAAAGGTCTAGGCGCATCGCACCAAACAGGTTGGACTGCTTTAATAGCCAATTTGATTATGGAAATGGACGCGGATAAATAATGATGGAAACGTTGTTGCGAAAGAGGTACGCCTGAAGCGATCCCGTGATGCAAATTATTGGTCATTTGGCCCTGTGGGTCGGGCTTTTCGCTATATCTTTTTTTCGTGCCTCAAAAAAGGATACCGCTGCAAATGCAAAGCATTCACGATTTCGAATTTATCAAAATAACATGCATGGGTAATCCCCAACGCACGGACATTACAGTATAAAATTAACTAAATCGACTATTAAGCAAATTTATGCTCTTTTTTTTCTGGCAAAGTCAAGTGGTTCCCAATAAAACGATTCTAAAATTTAACGTCCAAATCCAGTCTTATTCGGTCGCCAGTTTCTTTTGCAGTTCCAGAAGTTATAAGCTGATTAACTTTATAGTATTTTAGGGTTAATTTGATGTTTTTATCAAGTAAATAGCTTCCAACCAATTCAACACCTTTAAGATTTGTTAAACGCCCATCTGGAGAATTAAAAGAGGAGTAGTCCCATCTTGCCCAGTCATTTTGTGCAAGAAAATCAACAGCGGCATACTTTTCCAAATAGCTATAAGTCACTTTAAAGGCATAATCAGATTTTTTACTTAAATGTCCAATATTTAAGCCGGTAACGAAGCCCCTCTTTTGGTTTTTTAAATTTGGTGCAATGGAATCATTACTTCCATAATTTTTCAAGTTGTTGTAATAATCCAGTTCAAGATTCAAATCATGGCTTTTCAGTAAGCTAATATTTGTGCCTATATTAAGAATAGAATAGTCAAAAACAAAGGTTTCGGCACCGTCGGGAATATTGGGAATGTTTTTAAATTGATACATCCCTCCGTATAATTTAGCTTTTTTGTCCAATAATGATGTTGCGATTTGTAGCCCCTGGAAATAACTGTCTTTATCTAAAGACGTTCCGTTGGTTCTTAATATAAAATGCCCGCCACTTAGGTCTAGGTTGTTCAAAACACCTGTTTGCATTTTAAATTTCTTTTTCAAGAAAACCCCTTCCGGATATACGTTGTCGCTCCAAAACAGTTCGTTTTGTTTCTCAAACGGAAAGGTGTTTTTTCCAATCCAAAAGGCATAACCGTCTTGTTCGGCTTTAAAGTAGATTTTTTCAAACCCAATAGGTAGGATGTTGAACTCACTAAAATCATCACCTAAAGTAAGTTGTGGGTCTTGTTGCTTCATAGGGTTTCCTGTTCTGATCCTGGCACCAAAAGAGGCCCAATGGTTGTAATCATATTGAAATCCTGCCCTTGCTTTGTAGCGCCAGCGTGTTCGGTCATCCCTAAAACTGCCATCCGATTTTTTTGAATTCCAATCTTCTTCAACTCGAAATCTGAAATCCGCATTAAACTGTAATTTTGAAGGTGTTTCGTTTTGGCTCATCAATGTGAAGGGCCATGAAATTAAGAACAGAAAAAATATAATTCGTAAGTGCATGTTACTAGATCATGTGTTTAAATAAGGACTGGTTTAAATTGCATATAGAACTCATCTCGACTTTTTCTATTTCCTAAAAAATGGCTAAAATTCGTCCATATTTCGTTACCTTTTTATGCGTAGCGATGCTATGCCTTTCAAAAAGTGCCTCATCTGAACAAATTTTATCTCGTTTTCGGTTAAAAACAAAAAGGCAAGATAAGTTCATATAATATTTGAACAAAATAATTTGATAAACAATATTTATTTCAATAAATAATTTTTTAAATCTTCATAACTAGAGATAACCACCGCTTCTTTTTCTTTCCCCATAACCGATTGAATTTGCTCTGGTAACGCTTGTTTTACTTTAACCACTGCTTCAACCACATCTAAAAATTTTGTAGGATGTGCGGTTTCTAAAAACACGCAGTGTGCGTTTGGTTTTTCTTTTAAATAGGCTTTGCACCCTAAGTACCCAACAGCTCCGTGTGGGTCGGCTACGTAGTTGTAATTATCAAATATTTCTAACATGGCGGCTTTGGTTTCTTTATCTGAAAAACTGTAAGACGACATGTTTTCTTTCAAACTCCTGAAATTGTTTTTGTAGATTTCCTGAATACGGATAAAGTTACTTGGCGCTCCCACATCCATGGCATTGCTAATGGTCTGTACCGAAGGTTTTGGTTCGTATAGCTGCGATATTAAATAACGGGTTACCACATTGTTCGCATTGTTTGAAGCTACAAAATGGCTAATGGGCAAGCCTAATTGTTGTGCCATCATGCCCGCGCACACATTTCCGAAATTGCCGCTTGGTACCGAAAAAACAATGTCTTTGTGCTCTTTATGCAACTGTTTATAAGCAAACATAAAGTAGAACAATTGTGGTAACCAACGTGCTACATTTATAGAATTGGCAGAAGTTAACTGCATGTTGTTTGTTAAATCTTCATCTAAAAAAGCGGTTTTTACCATGTTTTGGCAATCATCGAACGTGCCATGAACTTCCAAGGCTTTTATGTTTTGTCCAAGGGTGGTAAGTTGCATTTCTTGAATAGCGCTCACTTTACCGCTAGGGTAGAGTATCACAACGTTTACACCTTTAACGCCCAAAAACCCATTGGCTACGGCACCACCGGTATCACCAGAAGTTGCCACTAATACAGTGACTTCCCTGTCGTTATTTTGGTTAAAATAGCCTAAACTGCGCGCCATGAAACGCGCACCAACATCTTTAAACGCCATGGTGGGTCCGTGAAACAATTCTAAGGTAGAAATGGTATCGGTGAGTTTTACAACGGGAAAATCGAACGATAATGTTTCTTCAACAATCGTTTTTAAAATAGCTTCCGGGATGTCAGGAGATACGAATTGTTTGATGGCTTCAAAAGCGATTTCTGAATGCGATAAGTTATCAATATTTCCAAAAAAGGTTTTGGGAAGTGGCGTAATGGTCTCAGGGAAATACAAGCCTTTATCCGGCGCAATACCTTTTATAACAGCGTTTTTGAAAGTAGCGTTTGGAGCTTTATGGTTTAGTGAATAGTAGTTCATGTTTCGTTTATTCCTGAGAAGGCAGGAATCTGTTATTAGTAATTCGTAATTATATTTTTAATTTAAAGTTTTTCATTGAACAGCTTGCTTCTCCCGATAGCTATCGGGACGTGCCTCCTACCATTGACAAGTATTTTATATATTTGATTTTCAATTATTTAAATATCACTCAAATTTTAAAAACACCCCTAAAGTCTCCTTCAGGGGACAATCCATACTTTCAAATTTTCAGTTTCAAATTCAATTTAATTGTCAACAATATCGCTTGATATTTTTTTTTTGTCTGTTGCCTCGCAATGACTATTTTTATAATATTTTTACTCCTTCGTTGTTAATTTTAGAAATATGAATATCGAACTCAATTCCTGTTTTAGAGTAAACGGATTTCATGCTATCGGCTACTCTTTTAGCAGATTCAATACCCTTACTTAAAGTAAATATTGAAGGTCCTGAACCTGAAATGCCCGCACCCAAGGCACCGGCTTTTAAAGCTTCGGTTTTTACTTCGTTGTAATGTGGGATGAGCTGGCTTCTATAAGGCTCTACAATCACATCGTGCAGTGATTTTTGAATCAAACCATAATCGTCGGTGTGCAACGCATGGATTAAACTTCCAAAATTCGCCCATTGTGTTATCGCGTTGCTTAACAACACCTCTTTAGGAAGAATGGCTCTAGCTTCGGATGTTTTTATTTCAATTTGTGGGTGAATGATAGTGGTGTACAAATCATCTGGTGATGGAATTTCCAATACGTGTAAAGGAGAAATGCTTTTAACCAAGGTGAAACCACCAAATAGGGCAGGGGCAAGGTTGTCGGCATGCTCGCATTTGCTGGCCAATGCCTCGCCTTTTATGGCAAATTCGGTCAATTGGGTTTTGTTGTATGGTCTTCCCAAAAGTTCGTTCATTCCAAAAACACTGCCAACCGCACTGGCGGCACTGCTTCCAATACCACTACCAGGTTTTATGTTTTTATGGATTTCAATTTCAAATCCGCAATCGGGCTTAAAAGCTTCGTACATCGCTAATGCTGAAACACCGGCTACATTTAGTTCTGCTTCATAAGGCAAATCGAATCCTTCAATTTTAGTGATATAAATCCCTTTTTTATCGATTTTTCTAATTACCATGTCGTCTCCAATACTGTCCAAGCAAAAACCTAGCACGTCAAACCCACAAGCGACGTTGGCTACAGTGGCTGGTGAAAATATTTTTATTTCGTTCATTTTCTATAGAAAAAAGAAAATAGAGAAAAGAGGAAAGAAAAGAGAAAATATAGAAAAGAAAAGAGAAAAAGGAAAATGGACTTTATTGCGGTGTCTTATTTCCCAATTCTTCATTCTCTAATCTTTACGCTCTCATCTTTATTCTCTTTTCTAAATTCTCATGTCTTTTTTAATCATTTCCAACTCTAATAATATCGGCGAACAAACCAGAGGCGGTTACATCGGCACCCGCTCCAGCACCTTTAATGATCATAGGCTGTTCTGGGTAGCGTTGCGTGTAGAACATCACGATATTATCTTTTCCTTTTAGGTTATAAAACGGGTGGTCGTTAGGTATTTCCTGTAAACCAACACTTGCTTTGCCATCGTTAAATTGTGCCACATATTTTAATTGGCAATGGTTCGCTTTTGCGGAAGCATATAACCCCTGGTAATGGGCTTCGTCTTTAATAAGGGTTTGGTAAAAATCGTCCACCGAATCACTTTTCATACCAGAATCTGATAAGAAAGGTGTGTTTTCAATATCCTCTAAATTCATCTCCACACCGCTTTCCCGTGCAAGAATCAGTATTTTCCTAGCCACATCTACGCCACTTAAATCGATTCTTGGGTCTGGCTCCGTGTAACCTTCGGCAGCCGCTTGTTTAACCACATCGTAAAACTTGGTTGAATCGTTAAAATTGTTGAATACAAAATTTAAACTACCTGATAACACCGCATGGATTGACGTGATTTTATCGCCTGAAGCTATCAAATTATTTAACGTATCGATAATAGGTAAACCAGCGCCCACATTGGTTTCAAACAAATAGGGCGCATTGTATTTTAGCGATAAACGCTTCAATAATTTATAATTTCCATAATCGCTGGAACATGCAATTTTATTACACGCCACCACACCAATACTTTGGCGTAAATATTTTTCGTACAAACCTGCAACATATTTATTAGCAGTAACATCCACAAAAATACTGTTGCGAAGGTTTAAGGCTTTTGTGTTCTCGAAAAAGCCATCCAAAGTTGCTTGCTCACCGTTTTCCAATTGCTCTTTCCAATGGGTTAAATCGATACCTTCTTCACTAAAAACCATTTTTCTGGAGTTTGATAATCCCGCAACGCGTAAGTTGATTTTTAGGTTTTCTTTTAAGTATTTGCGTTGTTGTTTTATTTGCTCTACCAGTTTTTCGCCCACATTGCCAACGCCCGTAATAAATACATTAAGTTGTTTGGTTTTGCTTTCAAAAAACTGTTCGTGCAAGGTGTTCAAGGCTTTTTTAACATCGCTTTGGAGAATAACTGCCGAAATGTTTTTCTCGGAAGCTCCCTGGGCAATCGCTCTGATATTAATATTGTTTTTACCCAACGTGCTGAACATTTTACCGCTAATACCTTGGTGGTTTTTCATGTTATCGCCCACTAAAGCGATGATAGACAAGTCTTTTTCAACAATAATCGGGTCTATTTTATGTAAAGCGATTTCATTATCAAAGGTAGCATCAATAGCTGATTTGGCTACCTCGGCATCATTTTCATCAATTCCCAAACAAATGGAATGCTCAGAAGAAGCTTGCGTAATTAAAATAACATTAATCTTTTCCTGCGAAAGTGTTTCAAACAAACGTTTGGAAAACCCGGGAATGCCAATCATACCACTTCCTTGGAGCGTTAATAGAGCAATATTCCCAATGTTACTGATGCCTTTTACAGGCGATGTAGAAATAGTTTCTTCATTGGAAATAATGGTGCCAGCAGCTTCGGGTTCTAAAGTGTTTTTAATGTGAATGGGAATATTCAAGTCCAAAACCGGTTGTACCGTTGGCGGATACAGCACTTTAGCGCCAAAATGCGATAATTCCATAGCCTCTTGATAGGAGATTTTCTCGATAGGGTAGGCTTGTTTTACCAATTTCGGGTTGGTTGTGAACATACCGCTAACATCGGTCCAAATTTCCAATTGCTCCACTTTTAAAGCCGCAGCAACTATGGCCGCAGTAAAATCCGACCCGCCACGGCCCAAAGTGGTTTGCTCTTCTATTTTTGATTTTGATATAAACCCGGGAAGTATGGTGATTTGTTGGGATGCCGTATTAAAATATGCCTGCAAGTTTTTATTGGTAATGGCATAATCAACTTCCGCTTTGGTAAAGTTAGAATTTGTAACCATGAGTTCCTGCGAATTCTTGCTTTCAGCAGACAGACCACGGTTTTTCATGGTTTCAGCTATGATGTAAGACGATAATAATTCGCCAAAACTCACCAATTTATCGGATGTTTTGGGGGATAATTCATTGATTAAAAAGATACCATCCAACAGACTTTTAAGTTCGTTTAATTTTTCATCTATAAAAGCTATAATGGGAGAACTTTTTTCAAGATTAAGCTCATTAACAATATTAAAATGGATATCTTTTATTAAATTAAACGTATCAATATATGCCGTGTCCTTATTTTGTGCTTGTTTACCCGCTACAAGCAATTTATCGGTAATACCGCCAACTGCCGACACGACGCAGACCACTTTATTTTTTTTAGCATAATTCTCTAAAATGCCAATAACGTTATTTATGTTTTTTGAAGAACCTACCGACGTTCCTCCAAATTTTAAAACCTTCATGTGTTTTAATGAATTGATGATTTAAATGAAATATTAAAGATGTTGTAATTGTAAAAATCACAAAGATAGCCCAAAGAATATATAATTAGCAACCCCAAAGGGTGGTAATAATAGTAGTGGTTCCAAAAATGTTAGCATTCCTTTTTACAGAAAAAATAAGGGTAGTACTGGTATTTTGGTTTGAATGATTCATTGTACCTTATGTAGTAGAATCCAAAAGTATTACATTTCCCCTTATAAAAAAACTAAAATTTCTTTTTTACGGTATTCTTATATTCCTAGAACTTTCCTTTAATATTATTAGCTTTTTAAAATAGGAATTGAAAAATCTTTAATAATCAAGAGTGATTTTATGGTTTTTTTTTTGAACTGAAACCAGATCAACTCCCACAATAATAATTAAAAATATCGTTTAAATACATATTTATACGATAAAATGTAATTTGTATAGTTATTTTCATATATTTGCAATGTTAATTCATATAAAATCCTTCAAGATGACACCCCAAATAGGCTTTAAAAGAAATTTTGCGTTTCCATTCTTATTTTTCACAGTCCTTATTCAGGCTCAAACCAACATTCCGGTTGTCGGTCAATTAACTTCAAAAATAAAAGGAATTGAACTGCCAAATGTGACTGGTAGTGCTGGTTTGAACAACACGACCAATGAAATTGATATGACCGGCGAGATTATAGATACTAAAGAGTCCGCTGTTATAGAAATGGGGTTTGTTTACAGTACATCTGTAGAGCTTCCAACCATTTCCGATACTAAAATTACTGTTGAAATGGGTAACGAAACATTTAGTAATGCCTTAGGAAATTTATTGAACAACACTATTTATTATGTGCGGCCTTATGCTACGAGCGTTAACGGTACCTCTTATGGCAACCTGAGTACCATCGATACCAGTACATTGTCCAATATCAAAATCGACTTAAAGGCCAGAATTAAAACCTATCCCAACCCATCAACCAGTTATATTAGTCTTTCGGGTTTAATGGAAACAAAAAATTACATTATTTACAACATGACAGGTAAAGAATTGATGAGAGGGAGCATATCTTATAACAACAAAATCGATGTACGGTTTTTAAACAACGGTTTGTACCTTTTAAAATTAGAAGACTTTGAAATAATTAAGTTTATAAAGGAATAACCGTATTTAAATTCCAAAATCTAAAACCCAAAATCAATCCTTGACTATATGAGTTAAGGATTTTTTTATGTTAAGTTATCGTTTGGTTCGCAGACTGAAAGTCTGATTCGTGAAATTTGCGTAAAACACATAAAACTTTTATAATTAATTTGCGACCCGAGCGATAGCGAATAGGCGAAGCAATTTGCGGTTAAAATTTTTTAGAAGCCAAATCGAAATGAAATAAAGTCCATAATTTTTACTAACTAATGAGACCAATAAACTATTAAAATGCGTAATATTAGTGTTAAATAGAAATACCATTTTTATATGAAACGAGCATGTTAAAAGCATTATCACCCAAGGGAATGATTAATGGCGAACAGTCCCGATAGCGGGATGAACAATAAAAAACAAATAATATAAACAGATGAAAATATTTTCCAAAGAACAAATTTATGAAGGCGACCAGGTAACGGTAGAACGTCAAAATATTTCATCAACCGATTTAATGGAGCGTGCCGGAGCGCAAATTTTTAATTGGATGCATGCACGTTTGCAAGGAGCCCAAGTGCCCATTCATATATTTTGCGGCATTGGCAATAACGGTGGCGATGGCTTGGTATTGGCACGATATTTAATTTTAGACGGATATAACGTAAAAACGTATGTCGTAAATTGCAGCGACAAGCGTTCCAAGGATTTTTTGGTCAATTACGACCGTATTAAAAATTCTACAAAACAGTGGCCCATACTTTTAAGTTGTAAAGAAGATTTTCCGGAAATAAACCCGGAAGATATTATTGTGGATGCCATTTTTGGCATTGGGTTAAACCGGCCTGTTGATGGTTGGTTAAAAGATTTGTTTGTTCATTTTAAGGAAACGAAGGCCTTTACATTATCCATTGATATTCCTTCTGGCTTGAGTACAGATAAAGTACCAACCGATGAAGATGCGGTGGTTTGGGCAGGTTATACTTTAACTTTTGTTACCCCTAAATTGGTATTCTTTTTACCTGGAACCGCAAAGTATAGCGTACAATGGGAAGTTTTGGATATTGGTTTGGACATCAATTATTTATCGGAAACTACAACAGAAGCAGAGTTAATTGGAAAGCACGAAGTATTGTCTCTATATAAGCCAAGAGATAAATTTTCGCATAAAGGACAATTTGGCCATAGCTTGATTATGGGAGGTAGTTACGGCAAAATTGGCGCGGTTATTTTATCGAGCAGAGCCGCTTTGTCTTCTGGTGCGGGTTTGGTTTCTGCGTATGTTCCAAAATGTGGGTATGTCCCTTTACAGTCTTCATTCCCCGAGGCTATGGTGATTACGGATTCTGATGAAGAAAAAATAACCAAAATGGATTTCAATATAGCGCCAACTGTAATTGGATTTGGAATAGGAGTAGGGACCGATGCTAAAACCATCAAAGCCTTTGAAGAATTTTTAAAGAAAAACAAAACGCCGCTCGTTATTGATGCCGATGGTATTAATATATTGGCACATAAGAATACTTTATTGAAATTATTGCCAAAAGAAACCATATTAACCCCACATCCAAAGGAATTAGAGCGATTGATAGGCAAATGGAAAGACGATTTTGATAAGCTAAAGAAAGTAAAAAATTTCTCAAAAAAGCATAACTTAATTGTTGTGATAAAAGGTGCCAATACCATTACGGTATATCAACAGAAACTTTATGTAAATTCCACAGGAAACCCAGGATTGGCAACCGCAGGAAGTGGCGATGTATTAACAGGAATTATTACAGGTTTAATTTCACAAGGCTACAGCCCATTAAACGCCGGTATTTTTGGGGTGTATTTACATGGAAAATCGGCAGATATTGCAGTTGAGGATTACGGTTACCAAAGCTTGATAGCAAGTCATGTTATTGACTATTTAGGCGAAGCTTATAAAGATTTGTTTAAACAGCCAGAGCAATCGCCGGCTCAAGTGGAAGAGGGAAAAAAATAGGCTGCGCTGCTTTAAAAAACTAGCCAGGGATATGATATAAAATCATTCGTGTATCCGTGGCAAAATTTAAATGTTCAATGAAGTAAACAATTCTGTTAAGTCAGCACTAGAAGGTCTTGGTGCATCTGGCGTTACAATATTTCCATTGGGGTCTATGAGTATAAAACGAGGAATCCCTTTTATTTTATAATCCAAAACAAATTGCGATTGCCACCCGTTGGGCGCAAATAATTGAATGCCACTTAATTCTTTATCGGCAACCATCGCCTTCCAATCTTCGCGGGCTTTATCCCAAGAACCTCCGTGGCTTCTATCGTCATCAATAGATAAACTTACAAACTGTATGTTTTTTCCATGGTATTGTTTTTCTAAAGCTTTTAAAGATGGAATTTCCGCTTTACATGGCCCGCACCAAGTTGCCCAAACATCAATATACACATATTTTCCTTTTAAATCGGACAACGATGTTTTGCCTCCTTTATAATTTTCATAGCTTTCAAATACCGGAGATGCTGCACCTTTGGGTAATTGGGTTTTTAAATCAATGGATTCAGCCAAATACCCTTTGTAGAAATTCAGCATCGGCTCTAAATCTTTTTTCAAGCCATTGGTTATTAAGGTATCCACATTTTTGTTTGAATCGTAAAAATCGGTAAGCGTCTTCTTGTATTCAACAAATTTAGCCTCTAAACCATTCATATCTAAATCGCTTAAAGCCTTTAAATCGAATAATTTTTCCTGCATTAATCCATTTTTGGCTAAAAAATTGCTGTGTTCAGAACCAGTTCCAGAATACGCAATGGTTTCATCAAACTGCTTGATATCTAAAGTAAGATTGATATCGAATCCGTTTCTTAAAAAAATGGAACCCGATTCGTTACCATCATATAAGTTGTAAACACCGGCTTCTACATTCAAAGTGTCCTTAAAAGTACCGTCCGCATTTACTTTAATCGTTTTGGAGTAAGTGCGCGATCTAACCACAAGGGAATCACTATTTTGATCGGTAATTTTTCCAGATAAGGTAACATAGTTTTTAGGTTCTTCTTTGCAAGCTAGTATAGCAATAGCGGCAGTTAATAAAAGTAGTTTTTTCATGTGTTTATGCTTATTGTTTTTTATCCCGATAGCTATCGGGACTGTTCGCCATTAATCATTCCCTTGGGTGATAATGCTTTTAACATGCTCGTTTCATGTATGTTTTTTTTTGTGAACCCAAAAATAGAGATTTAATAATTTTAACCCTCAAATTTTGTTAAATATTAACATTTGTTTGAGTAATTTGTAATAAATATTTGTTTTTTTTTGAATGAAACTAAATTTGAATGTCCGCTGAATACCACATCATATCCCATAAGGTCTTGGATTTAAACACTATAAATAGTATGGTGTCTGAACGCAAAAAGTTCCAACTTTCCGGTGATTCATCTAAAAGAATCGTGGATTGCAGACGTTATTTAGATGAGAAGCTGAAAACCAGAAGCAAGCCTTTATATGGCATCAACACGGGGTTTGGTGCGTTGTACAACGTGAAGATTTTAAAGGAAGACTTAACGGTGCTTCAAGAGAATTTAGTGAGGTCGCATGCCTGCGGAACAGGTAAACGTGTGCCCAACTCCATTGTAAAACTCATGCTCCTTTTTAAAATACAGGCATTGGGTTACGGGCATAGTGGCATTCAGTTGGAAACCGTACTTCGACTGATCGATTTTTACAACAACAGTATTTTGCCCATTGTTTTTACCCAAGGGTCGCTAGGTGCTTCGGGCGACTTAGTACCACTGGCACATTTGTCTTTACCTTTAATTGGGAAAGGAAATGTGATTTTTAATCGAACAATACTGAAATCAAACAGTAATAAAATATTTGTACCCGCATGGCTATCGCGACTGTCAGCGAAGCGGTCTTGATTCTTCCCCGGACAACAATGATTTTTAAATAGTCATTAAAAACCCAGTTAAATTCTCACTTCTTTTTAGCTTTAGTTTTTTACGCAGTCTATAGCGGGCCAATTCAACCCCTCCGTTCGAAATATTCATGATTTCTGCAATTTCTTTGGTAGACATGTTGAGTAATAAATAAGTTGACAAATCAAGCTCTCGAGGTGATATATCGGGATATTTTTCCTGTAACCGTTTTAAAAAATCAAAATGCACATTTTTTATATGTTTTTCTAAATGTTTCCAGCTTTTATCTGTATTCACTTCCTTTATGATGCTCTTTTTTAACTTGCTTAATTGAAATTTGTTGTCCTCATTTAAGGTCTCCACATCCATATCCTTCAACTTATTTATAATTCCATTTAAAACTTTATTTTTTTTAACCACTTGCAATGAATTGCTTACAAGCTCTTTGTCCTTGGCAAGAATTTTTGTTTGGAGCTGCTTTCTGTTTAATTTCTCTATTTCCTTTTCCAATTCATATTGTTCTTTTCTAATTTTTGTTTCCTTTTCTAAATAAAGTTTTCTTTGTTCAATGGTCTTGTAGTATTGCTTTTTTCTCAAAATCCTTTTTTGAACCACAGAAAGGATATAAAAACTTAATAAAAAGAGCAACAAATAAAAAATATAAGCTAAAAAATGTCTGTACCAAGGCGGTAAAATGCTAAACGTAAAAACGGCTGCATCAGATTCAATACCATAACTGTTTTTTACCTTAACATTCATTTTATAGTCGTTTTCTCTAAGATTGGTGTATTCTTTAACAGCCAATGTAGACCAGTTGCTCCATTGTTTATCAAAAGGGTATAACTGATATGAATACTGTATGCTTTCAGAATTTTCAAATTCGGGAGAAGAAAATGTAAACTTTACATTATTGGATTTATAAGGAATGCTTAGTGCTCTTGATTTTTCTTGCGGATTACCTTGAACAAAAGTATGGCCCCCATAAGAAAAGCTCCTTATAAATACATTTGGCTTATCAGCATCCATAGGCAAAAACTCTGAATCATAGAGTGCCAACCCATTAATTAACCCAATAAAAAAACTTTTTGAACCAATAGTATTTACGGACAGATAATTAATAACCATATTCCCGGTTAAATTTGCAAATGGCTCAATGATATTTGTATAATCCCTGTTTTTGTTTTTCATTAACAAGCCTAAAGACTCATCAAAAGTGTACCATAAATTACCTTTGGGGTCTTCTGTCATTGAATTGATTACAGGCGTGTTTTTAAATAGGGAACTTATTTTTTTATCTTCAAAAAACAAATCTTGCCCCCGAGAGTAGGTGTAAAATTTATTGTTTGATTGAAAATAAACTTCACCGTTTATTTTTTGTAAACTATTTATTTGGCGGTCGGTTTTTGTTAAGTTTGAGATGGCTTTTATAGAGTTGAAAGTCTTTAAATCATCAGAAATTTCCATCTTATAAAGTATTTGGTCCCTATGGAGCCATAGGTAAGTATCATCCAATTCAAAAGAGTTTGACGATTGGTTAAATCCTGCAATTTGATTTTTATAAACCAATCCATTTTTTGTTTTTTCAAAAATGGCAAACCCTCCATAGTTTGAGCCAATTACAATATTTGGGCGGTTAGGCACTTCTTTAAACCCAAAATAGCCAATAGGATCCAAAATTTTAATGACCCTGTTGTTATCAATAATCAATGCACCTCTATTGTTGGAACAGATTAGCTCATTGTCTATTACCTGAATGTTCCATGATTGTGCTGTGGTACCTTCAACCAATGTAAAAGTGTCATCCAAAAATGAACGGTTTAAACTGTGGTAAAATACACCCTGATTGGTTGCTACATACAAAAAATCCTGATGGACTACCGAAGCATATACGGTGCTTAAATTATGGCTAGAACCAAAATAAGTGAAGGGCGAGTTAATGTTGATATACGATATACCATTGTCAAGACCCAGCCAAAGGTTGTTTTTGTTGTCAATAAACGAACTGAGGATCGTATTGTTTTGAAGCCCTTTTTTAAGATTGATGTGCTGGATTATTTTACCTTCAAAATCACAAATAATCATGCCATCCAATACAGAATTCAATATTACGGATTGCCCATTGATGGTTCCTCCTAAGCCACTGTTTTTTTTAATAAACACATTGGCCTCGGTTTTCCAAACGGATACTTCTCCATTTTCATAAACAAAAAGACCCTTTTCTAAAGTAGCAATCAGTAATCTGTTTTTCGGAATAGCAAAAATGCCCCATATCTCAGAATTGTTAAAAAAAGTTGTGCCTTTTACGGGAGCTAGAATTCCGTTCTCGTATTGAAATATTCCTGATGCTATGTCTTGAAAGTAAAGTTTGTTTTCTACTTGAAAAGAAAATTGGAAACGGTTAGGGGCTTGCAATATTTTTAATGTATCGTTTTTAAAAACATAGGCCATTTGAAAAGATTGGAAAATAACTTCATCATTAAAAATATGTATTTTCCAAATAAAATCGGCTAATTTAGAATCTACGCTGCTAATTAACTTTGACAACGAAACATAAGTTAAATTACCATTATCATCCGATTTAAAGTATCCAAATTCGCTATATCCACCAACATAAATCCTACCTGTACTATCATCAATTTTCACACTCCTTATATTGGCTGTGTTGGGTATATTGTAATTGCGCCAAGTGGTGCCGTCAAATTGCAAAAGCCCATTGTTGTTGGCAAAATAAACATTCCCATTGTTGTCTTGGTCTATACACCAATTTTGCGTGCCACTTTGGTAATCTGTTTTTTGATAATTCTTAATGTTAGGTAATCCCATGTTTTTGTTCTGGCCATTAAATAACGCCGAGACCAATAAAAAGCCAATTATTAAAAAATGGGATAGAATTAATTTCTTAATATTTTTTTTGAATGGCATAGCGTGTTGTTAAGTTGTTTTTTGGCTACAAATTGTAAATATTAGCCAATGTAGTGTTATAATGTAAAATTAACAAAATATTAATAATATAATTATAATTTTAAAATACTAATAATCAATTAAATAAAAATTATATGATGTGTTTTTATATAATTAAAATATTAACATGATGTGTTTTTGTAATAAATTTTAAATTTTAAATTCACATTATTTGATGTAATTTTATATCGAATTAACAATTCATTCAACTTAAACTAACTTAAATTAATAAAAAATGAAATTAAAAAAACTCTATGTTTTATGTTTTTTGTCCCTACTGTTCTCCATATATATGGAGGCTCAAAACCTTGTAGTAAGAGGAACGGTATTGGATGAAAGTGGTTTGCCTGTTCCAGGGGCTTCTGTTATATTAAAGGACACTTCCAAAGGAGCGAGTACAGATTTTGATGGTAAATTTGAATTAGAAGCTCCTTCCGGTGGTACACTAGTAATTAGTTATATTGGTTATACAACCGTTCAGGAGCTTATAAATGGGAGAAAAGAAATTACCGTTACTTTGCAACCAAGCCAAGAGGCTTTGGACGAAATTGTAGTAGTTGGTTATGGTACTCAAAAGAAGAGTGTTGTTACTGGCGCCATTTCGAGTGTAAAGGCAAGCGATCTTGAAAGCTTGCCCATCCAAAGGATAGAACAGTCCCTTCAAGGTAGAGTATCGGGTGTAGTAATTGCATCAAATTCTGGTCAACCAGGATCTTCATCAACGGTAAGGGTGCGTGGTATTACCACTTTTGATACTTATGGGGGTAACAGTCCACTTTGGGTAGTAGATGGCGTTATTGTAGATGGTGGCGGTATTGGATATTTGAATCAGTCTGATATTCAGTCCATTGAAGTATTGAAAGATGCAGCTTCCTTGGCAATTTATGGGGCACGTGCAGCTTCTGGGGTGCTTTTGGTTACTACCAAAAGCGGTCGATCAGGAAAAGTAAAGATAAATTACACCGGATTTACAGGTATTTCGGCACCTGCCAAAAGGTTGTCTTTATTAAATGCTTCGGAATATGGCGGTTTAATGAACGAGAAATCTGTTGCGGCAGGCGGGTCGGTTCTTTATCCAAATTTAACGGCTTTAGGACGAGGAACAGACTGGCAAGATTTGATTTTTAACAACTCGGCTATGCGTTCTTCGCATGAAATTAGTTTGAGCGCAGGTAATGAGGTCTCGACTTTCTATGCTTCCTTTGGTTTATGGGATGAAGAGGGGATCGTTTCAACGGAAATCTCAAATTTTAACAGAAAGAATTTCAGATTGAACTCTACCCACAAAATATCAAAAATATTTACGTTTGGGCAAACATTGGGTTATGCCCATAAAACGGAGGTAGGTTTAGGAAATACAAACAGTGAGTTTGGAGGGCCTTTAAGCTCAGCTATAAATCTAGATCCCTTAACACCGGCAGTGGTAACCGATCCTGTAATTGCAAATTCGCCTCCATATAGCACAAATCCTGTGTTTAGGGATCCAAACGGAAATCCTTATGGGATTTCTTCTGTGGTTGCCCAAGAAATGACCAATCCATTGGCATATATCCAAACTAGACTAGGAAACTATGGTTGGTCTGATGATATTGTTGGAAATGCCTTTTTAGAAGTTAAGCCTATGGAAGGTTTGGTAGTTAAATCCTCAGTTGGGGTTAAATTGTCATATTGGGGCAGTGAAAGTTATACACCGGAATTTTATTTAAATGCCAATAATTCCAGGTTATTGAATGGATTAAGTAGAAACAGGGATAAAGGTTTTGGTTGGAATTTGGAAAACACGGTTTCTTACAGTAAACAAATTGAAAAACACGACTTTACGGTCATGTTAGGACAAGGGGTTTACGTTGATAATATTTCTAGTGGTGTAAGTGTATCGTACACCGATTTACCTGTTACCTATCGTAAGGATGCTTCATTTAATTTTGATATTCCAGCAGATCAAAAAACGGCTGGTTCATATACAGGAACTGAGCGTAAAGTGGTTTCTTTATTTTCCAGGCTAAATTATAATTACGATGAAAAATACATTTTTACGGGTATTATCCGTCGAGATGGTTCATCAAGATTTGGACTGAACAATAGATATGGTATTTTCCCCTCTTTTTCTTTAGGATGGAATATGTTTAAAGAAGACTTCTGGAAGGAAAACGCTGTTGTAGATCAACTGAAAATTAGAGGGGGCTATGGTATTGTTGGTAATGATGGGATTCCGGATTTTGGATATTTAGCGCTTATTAGTGGTGGTAGAAATTATACATTTGGCCAAGATGGAATTAATATTGAAACCGGTTACAGCCCAAATGCGCCGGATAACCCAGATTTGCGTTGGGAAGAAACAGCGCAAGTAAACATTGGTTTTGAGGCCAAATTGTTTAATGATTTAAGCGTTACCTTTGATTATTACAAAAAAACAACATCTGGTATTTTGCAGTATAATGATATACCAGGTTATGTTGGTGCTACCGGAAGCCCATTGGCAAATGTGGCAGATATGGAAAATTCAGGTCTTGAATTGGAATTGGGGTATCGTAAAACTATTGGTAATTTGAATTTTTCGGCTAATGGCAATATTTCATCATTAAAAAATGAGGTTACTTTTTTAGGTAATGATAAAGAATTCATTACGACCGGAATTGGATCGTTTCAGTCCATGGGGCCCATTACCAGAACGCAAGTTGGGGAAGCCTACAATTCCTTTTATGGGTTTAGAACCAATGGCATTTTCCAAAATGCTGCCGATGTAGCGGCTTATACGAATGCTGAAGGAAAAATAATCCAACCAAATGCAAGCCCTGGCGATTTTAGATGGGTAGATACTAACGGCGATGGAAGCATAACCGATGATGATAAAACCTTTATTGGTAGCCCCATACCGAAATTAACATTCGGTTTAACATTAAATGCAGATTACAAGGGGTTCGATATACTGGTATTTGCACAAGGTGTTTCAGGAAACAAAATTTTCCAAGGCCTACGCAGATTGGACATTCCAACAGCCAATTATTCATCTGTGGCCTTAAGTAGATGGACAAGGGGAAGGCACTTCAAACGACTTTCCACGGTTAGTAGATTCAGATCCCAATGGTAACTTTAGCAAAGCTTCAGATTTCTATTTGGAAAATGGCGATTTTTTAAGACTTAAAACAGTTCAAATCGGCTATACGTTGCCTTCATCGGTAACCAGCACCATTGGTGCTGAAAAACTAAGACTGTATGTTACTGGCGAAAATTTAGCAACGCTTACCAAATATACTGGGTACGACCCGGAAATTGGTGGAAACATTTTAGGCATTGATAGAGGGTATTATCCGCAAGCAAGATCTTTTATGTTTGGTATTAACTTACAATTTTAATAAAAACCAGGAATTATGAAACTAAAAAAATACAAGTACTTAGTTGTTGCAGGCGCATTGATTACAGGTACATTCTTATCGTGTTCTAACGACTATCTAGACGTTGAAGCTAAAGGGCAATTCCTTTCCAGCACCTATTATGCAAACCAAAGTCAAGCATTTTCTGGACTTGTGGCAGTTTATGACGTGATGCGTAAAAATTCAGGAGGTTTTGACAATATGTTGGCCATGATGAACTCGGGTTCTGACGACCATTACGCAGGTGGAGGAAATGCCAGCGATGGTCAAGGTTTACAGGATTTTTCAGGTTATAAAATGAATTCAATCTCTATGCCAAATAGTTATTGGAGCGATCATTACCAAGGAATTTTTAGGGCTAATATTCTACTCTTAAAATTACCTGATGTGCCCATGGATGCCAGTTTAATTAGTAGATATACTGCCGAAACCAAAGCTTTAAGGGCAAACTACTATTTTAACTTGGTAAGAATGTTTAAAAACATTCCGTTACTAACAGCACCTGTGGACCCTTCTGAAATGTATTCAGTTACCCAAGCAAATCCAGAAGACGTCTATGCACAAATAGAAAAAGATCTTTTGGAAGCCATCCCTGCTTTGCCGGGAACTATTGATAAAGCCACCGAAGCGGGTAGATTTACTAAAGGAGCTGCACAAGCCTTACTAGGAAAGGTGTATTTGTATGAAGGCAAAAATGCCTTGGCAGCTGCCCAATTTGCACAAGTTAACGGTACCCCAGGTGCAACAAGCCAATATGGATATTCCTTATTGGCCAATTTTGGTGAATTATGGGGCGTTAGCAATAAATTTAATTCGGAGTCTATTTTAGAAGTGGCACATACCAACCAAAGTCTTGCAGGATGGGGCAACTGGGGCAGTGGTACCGACGAAGGAAATTCGTATAACGTTATGGTGGGCCCAAGAACCTATTCAAGAAATAATCCATCGGCACCGGATATTGCTGCGGGTTGGAGTTTTAATCCCATTACCCAAGATTTGTATGATTTATTGAAAACAGACCCAAGATTTAATGCAACCGTACTGGATATGAAAGCCTTAAAAGCTGCTGGCGATGCAGACTATATTCCTGGCAACCAAGATACAGGGTATTTTCTAAGAAAATTTATGCCAACAAATGCCGATGTAACCACGCTTGCTGGTGATGCTGTTTTAAATTACAGACAAAATTCTTATGTCATCAGATTGGCGGATACGTATTTAATGGAAGCGGAAGCTTTAGGGGGTACAGGCGCCAGAGCGCAAGCATTATTGGATGCCGTACGGGCAAGAGTTGGTTTGGCTTCCGTTCCGGTGTCACTAAACGCTATTATGGCGGAACGCAGATTGGAATTAGCAGGCGAAGGCCATCGTTGGTTCGATTTAGTGAGAACAGGAAAAGCAGCCACCGTATTGGCCAGTAGAGGCTTTGTTGCCGGTAAAAACGAAATTTTCCCCATTCCTTATAAAGAACTGGAAAACACGAAAATAATACAAAATCCTAACTACAATTAATTATTGATATATATGAAAGCATTAAAATATTTTTTAAGCACCATACTCTTAATTGCAGCTTTTTGGAGTTGTACCCAGGATGAGTTTGGTAGTACAGATTTTGTAGGTACTGCTGTGGCTCCAACAAACGTTTCGGCGTTGTTTAAGATCACTCAAGATAACACCGGTCTTGTTTCCATAGCGCCTAGTGCAGAAGGGGTCGCATCATTTGATATTAAATATGGCGACGCCACTACAACACCTGCTAAAGTGAAACCAGGTAAGGTTGCAAACCATAACTATGCAGAGGGCAATTATACAGTTACTATAACGGCTTATGGAATTACCGGATTGAAATCCGAAGCTACAAAAGATATTGTAGTTTCTTTTAAAGCCCCGGAATTTGGCGCCATGCCAATTGTTGCCAATGATGCCACAAAATCGAAACAGGTAAATGTTACTGTGCCTAATGATACTAAATATGCCATGTTTTTCGATGTGTATTTTATTGAAAACGGTGTTGAAACCATTCGTTCCGGAAATGTAGGAGACACGGTTTCTTATGTATATGCCAATGCAGGTACGTACACTATTAAAATTGTATTGAAAGGTGGGGCCATAGAAACTACGGAATTTATTGCAACCGATTTTGAAGTAACCGAAATTTTGCAACCCATAAAATCGGCACCAGCGCAACCAGGAAGAGTTCCCACAGATTATATTTCAGTGTTCAGCAATGCTTACGCCAATATTGCAGGAAGTGATTTTAACCCAAATTGGGGGCAAACTACTATTTATAATGCTTTTAATTTGAATGGGGATGCCATGTTGCAATATGGCAATCTAAATTATCAGGGCATACAAATTGGTACCCCACAAAACGTAACTTCCATGAAAACCTTGCACATAGACGTTTGGTCCGCAACTGCAAATGCAATAAATTTTTATCCCCTTCCTGTTGGAATAGCTGCGGCAGACGAAAAGTTTTATACATTGAACTTGTTGGCAGATCAGTGGAATAGTTTTGATATTCCATTATCCTATTTTACAGATCAAGGATTGGCGTTGGATAACATTCACCAATTTAAATTTACTGGTACTGGAAGCTTTTTTGCAGATAACATTTATTTTTATAAAGCACCGTCCGCACCGTCAAAATTAGCGGGAACTTGGAAACTGGCTCCAGAGGCTAATGCACTAAAAGTGGGAGACACTTATGGCTCTGGCAATTGGTGGGGAAATAGTGCGGGTGATGTTACAACAAGAGCGTGCCTTTTTGATGATGAGTATGTTTTTGCCAATGATGGATCCTTTAAAAATATGATGGGTGGCAGTACTTGGATTGAAACTTGGCAAGGAACCGAAGGTTGCGGAACTCCAGTAGCACCACATAATGGTTCAGCTTCAGCATCATTTTTCTATGATGAGGTTTTGAACAAAATCACCATTACAGGAAAAGGTGCTTATTTAGGGCTTCCAAAACCATATAACGGCGGCGAACTTTCCAATCCAGCCAATGCCCCGGATTCCATTACCTATGATGTGGTACTTTCAGATAATGATAACACCATGACTTTAGTTCTTGCTTATGGAGTGGGTTATTGGACTTTCAAACTTGTAAGAGAGGTGTCTCCTATTGTAGGAAACTGGAAACTGGCTCCAGAAGCCAATGCACTAAAGGTGGGAGACACCTATGGCTCTGGCAATTGGTGGGGAAATAGTGCAGGTGATGTTGCAACAAGAGCTTGTCTTTTTGACGATGAATATGTTTTTTCTGCAAATGGGTCATTCAAAAATATATTAGGAGGTAGTACCTGGATTGAAACTTGGCAAGGTACTGAAGGGTGTGGAACTCCTGTAGCACCTCATAATGGGTCGGCAATAGCCACCTATGTTTACAATAAAAGTGCTGGTACTGTTACAGTTACTGGAACGGGCGCTTATTTAGGACTTCCAAAACCATATAATGGTGGTGAACTTTCAACACCAACCAATGCTCCAGGCTCCATTACCTACGATGTTGCGTTTTCTAATAACAACAATACAATGACATTGGTGCTTTATTATGGAGTAGGGTACTGGACTTTTAAACTGGTTAAGTAATTTAAAAAAATAATAAAACATGAAACTTCCATAACGAGTTTTCGATACCCAAGGAAATGATTATATGGAAGTAGCATGTGGCTCCCGATAGCTATCGGGATAAAAACA
Source organism: Mariniflexile sp. (assembly GCF_052728615.1). Lineage (NCBI taxonomy): Bacteria > Pseudomonadati > Bacteroidota > Flavobacteriia > Flavobacteriales > Flavobacteriaceae > Mariniflexile > Mariniflexile sp. Next base: position 87,318 of record NZ_JBFVFE010000005.1, read on the forward strand.
ATAAATATAAACACATGAAAAATATAAAATATATAATAGGATTTTTTCTGTTGGCCCTTTTTGTTGGTTGCGGAGAGGAAAGCTACCAGTTTGGAGATTTAAGTGCACCTTCCAATATGGTAATAAATACGGAAATTGTTGGGCAGAGCGATGCAACTCCAAATGGAGATGGATCAGGGGAAGTGATCATTGCTGTAACTGCAGACAATGCCATAACCTACCATATTGGCTATAATAAATTGGATGATTATGGCGATGTAAATTTAGCTGTTTTAAAAGGAGGTACAGTGAACAAAAAATTTACGGACCCTGGCACTAACACTTATAGAATTACGGTTGTAGCTTACGGTAAAGGAGGTGTTTCTTCCAATTTAACAAAGGATATTATGGTAAGAAGTGACTTTGTTCCAGCTGCATCCATTGTAACCAATTTAACAAATGGCAGCTCTAAAGCGTGGATAGTTGACAAAAGTGTAACGGGCCATTTAGGTGTGGGACCTTGGGAAAATTTTGCTCCTATTTGGTGGACAGCAGGTGTAGATGAAAAACTGGCATGTTGTGGTTGTTTCTATTCAACCAAATTTACATTTACTAAAAATGCAAATGGAACTTTTAGCTTAAATGTGAATGCTCCTGATGGTGTTTTTACCAAAACAGGTGCTTTAACAAACCTTCCAGGAATACCAGCCAGTGGCGATGAAGGGTGTTATTCAGAATATACAGGAGGAACCTCTGGTTTTAATTTTGTGCCAGCAAGTACAGGGATTCCGGCCAGCCAGCCTTCAACCCAAACCAGTATAAAACTGGCAGACCGTAATACGGTTATAGGTTATGGGGCAACACTTGATGAATATGAAATTTTAGAAATCACTGAAAATTATATGTATTTAAGGGTTCAAGGAACTGAAACCGGTAATAGTTGGTATTTAAAGTTAAAACCGGCACCATAAAAAGCAAAAGTTAAAAAGCAAATTAATGGCACTTGTGTTTGATTTGCAATAATATTAATAGCACATAATTTAAATATCGTAATTTTTTTAGTTTGTTTAATAAAAAGGGAGTCGTTACCACTCCCTTTTTTATCCATGAACTGGTTTAAACTTTTTTCAATTGGCTGCAAAATGATATTTTTCCCTCACTTTTCGTCTTTTTATAACTCCGTAACGATGCTATGCTGTTCAAAAAAGCCTTCAATTGAGCAAAAAACCTCTTCCCGATAGCTATCGGGATTTCGCTTCAATTAAAAAAGTTTAAACCAGGTCCATGTAAATTATCTATAATAATCAAAATAATGAATATAAGTTCTATGTTTAATTTCATAAATCACTTTAAAATGACTGTTTTTAGCGGCTTGCTAATCTTTCTTTTAATTTCTTGCGGGGGGTCTTCCTCTGATGAAGAGATTACTGCAACGCCTTCCAATTTAACAATAGAAGCAATCCTTGTAGGTTCTGATGCTTCAAATCCGAATGGCGACGGGAGCGGTAAAGTTATTTTTAATTTTTCTGCCGAAGATGCCACCAGTTTTAAAATTAATTTAGGCAATAATGAAATAATTGAAACCTCCTCAAACACGCTGGCCTATACGTATGCAGGCTCTGGGGTTAAAACCTATCAAATATATATTTCGGCTTACAATGCAGATAAGCAAGTTTCCAAAGGTATTTCAATTACCGTAAAAATTAACTCAGGCCTTTTATGGTCAGACGAGTTTGATAATCCGGGAAGTCCAGATACCAGCAAATGGGGCTATAATATTGGAAGAGGTGATAATGGTTGGGGAAATGGAGAATCCCAATATTACACCAGTCGGTCTGATAATGTGAAGGTTGAAGGTGGGTTTTTGAAAATCACGGCAAAAAGAGAAAATTATGAAGGTACTGAGTTTACTTCGGCACGACTGCTTACCCAAGGTAAATTTGATTTTACCTACGGAAGACTTGAGGTAAGGGCAAAACTCCCAACCGGTGGGGGCACCTGGCCCGCCATTTGGATGTTAGGTTCCAGTGTGGGCACTTTAGGGTGGCCCGCTAGTGGTGAAATTGATGTAATGGAACATGTTGGAAATAACCAAGGAAAAGTTCAAAGTGCCGTACATACACCCTCCAGCTTTGGTAATACCCAAAACTATGGATCCCAAAATGTGGCCAATGTGTCAACAGCATTTCATGTGTATGGCCTGGAATGGACAACTACCGAATTGATTTTTTCAGTAGATGGCATCGAGCATTATAGGTACAAGCCAGCTACAAGAAACAGTGCTACATGGCCTTTTGATGCCAAACAGTTCATCATATTGAATGTAGCCATGGGCGGCGGTCTTGGAGGCGCTATCGACCCTAATTTTACCCAATCGACAATGGAAGTTGATTATGTTAGAGTATATCAATAATAAGTATAAATTGACACTGGTTGCAATACGATATGAATCCCAAAAATCTAAATAAAATGAAGTTTATAGTTGTTATAGCTTTGATAATAACCTTTATTGATTGTAGTAAATCATCTAATCAAGACGAACCCATAGATATACCTCCAAAACTTGAAAATGAAGTCGATTTTTGGTTGACAAAATCCAATGGGTCAACAAAACTTGAAAAGCAAAATCTGATTTTAGCATTTGGCAGTACATTTAACACCTATGCAACCATTCAAGTAGATGATTCCCAAACTTTTCAAACTATAGACGGTTTTGGTTTTACGTTAACAGGCGGAAGTGCCGAAGTTATTAACCAATTGTCAGCATCAAAAAAACAGGAATTATTGCAAAAGCTGTTCGGTTCAAACGAAAACTCCATTTCAATAAGTTATTTAAGGTTAAGCATTGGGTCTTCAGATTTAGATAGTTCAACGTTTTCATATAACGATATGCCTTCTGGTCAAACTGATGTTAATCTAAGCCAATTTAGTTTGGCTCCGGATATGGTTAATTTAATTCCACTTTTAAAAGAAATTTTAGCCATCAATCCAAATATAAAAATATTGGGAAGCCCCTGGTCGCCTCCTGTTTGGATGAAAGATAATGGTAGTACTATTGGCGGTAGTTTGCAACCCCAATATTATGGAGTTTATGCTCAATATTTTGTAAAGTATATTCAAGCAATGAAGGCACAAGGCATTACAATTGATGCCATAACGCCGCAAAATGAGCCATTAAATGCGGGCAATAACCCTAGTTTGTTAATGTTTGCGCCACAACAAACCGATTTTATTAAAAATTATTTAGGACCTGCTTTTCAAGCAGCAAACATAGCTACAAAAATTATTATTTGGGATCATAATAGTGATAACCCACAGTATCCTATTTCGGTTTTGAATGACGCTGGAGCTAAAAAATATATTGCGGGTTCTGCATTTCATTTGTATAACGGGGATATCAGTGCCTTAACAACGGTTAAAAATGCACATCCTGATAAAGACCTGTATTTTACCGAGCAATACACCCCAAGCGATGGCGATTTTGGTGGCGACTTAAAGTGGCATTTAAAAAATGTGATCATCGGTTCTATGCGTAATTGGAGTAAAACGGCACTTGAATGGAATTTAGCAAACAACGCCTCTTTTGGCCCACACACAGAAGGTGGTTGTACCACGTGTAAAGGAGCTATAACAATTACCAGCAGTTCATCTTACACTCAAAATGTTGGGTACTATATTATAGGGCATGCTTCCAAATTTGTTCCAGCAGGCTCTGTAAGGATTTCAAGTGGTATAGCAGGAAATTTGTACAATGCAGCTTTTAAAACGCCCAACGGTAAAAAAGTTTTAGTGGTTGTAAATGATGGAACTGCCAACGAATTGTTTAACATAGAATATAATGGCAATTGGGTAATAGCTTCTTTGGAAGCAGGCTCCGTTGGAACATTTATTTGGCAATAAAAGATTTTAATAAAGACAAAAATGAATAAATTAATAATAGCCTTGATTTTAGCCATCTCTTTTTCTAGTTGTGTACAGAAAAAAAATGTAGCTATAAGCCAACCCGTTAAAACCAGCTACAGCTACAATACATCCAAAATCTATGCTACGGTTCAAGGGACCGATATAAAGTTGTCGCTTACCGCCGATACCTTAGCATTTGGCAATTTCAAGCAACCTTTGGAATCTGAAGTTTCCATAGTGGTAGATCCAACTAAGACATTCCAGACATTCTTGGGCATTGGTGCGGCCTTAACAGATGCATCGGCCGAAACCTATTTTAAACTGACTAAAGAAAATCAAGATAAGTTTATGGATGCTTATTACAGTGTCGATAAAGGTATTGGCTACACCTTGGCAAGAACAACCATACATAGCAGCGATTTCTCAAGCGGCAGTTATACCTATATTGACGAAGGCGATACAGATTTAAAAACCTTTAATATAGATCATGATAAAAAATACCGTTTACCTTTTACAAAACTGGCCATTAAGGCAGCAGGAGGTAAATTAACAATGTATGCAAGTCCTTGGAGCCCACCGGCTTTTATGAAAACAAATAATAATATGCTAGAAGGAGGCAAGCTTTTGCCAGCGTATTACCAGCCCTGGGCTAATTATTTTGTTAAATTCATAAAGGCCTATGAAAAAGAAGGGGTTCCAATTTGGGGATTAACGGTTCAAAATGAGCCCATGGCGAAACAAACTTGGGAATCTTGTATTTATTCTGCGGAAGATGAACGTGATTTTGTTAAAAACAATTTAGGTCCTACTTTAGAAAAAGAAGGTTTAGGTGATAAAAAACTTATAGTTTGGGATCATAATCGCGATTTGCTTTACCAAAGAGCCAGCACTATTTTGAACGACCCAGAAGCTGCCAAATATGTTTGGGGCATTGGTTTTCATTGGTATGAAGATTGGAGAAGTGGCGTCCCATTGTTTAGTGCCGTAGAAGATGTACATAAGGCATATCCAGATAAAAATTTAATTTTTACCGAAGGTTGTAATGATAAGTTTGATTTAGCCAGAGCCGAATCCAACGATCCCATATTAGCCGAAAGATATGGCATATCCATGATCAATGATTTTAATAACGGCACAGTGGCATGGACCGATTGGAATATACTATTGGATGAAACAGGAGGCCCAAACCACGTGGGTAACTTTTGCTTTTCGCCCGTACTTGGCAATACAAAAACAGGCGCTCTAACTTTCACAAACGCCTATTATTACATAGGGCATTTTTCTAAATTCATTCGTCCAGGCGCCAAAAGAATAGCAAGTATTTCAAATAGTGTAAACCTGCTTTCTACGGCATTTATTAATGAAGATCAAAGTATTGTTGTTGTCATACTGAATAAATCGGATAATGAAATGCCTTATAACCTAAGTTTAAATTTAAAAAATGTAGAACAAATGATGCCCCCACACGCCATTCAAACCATCATTTTAAAATAAATCCGTCATGAATACATTAAAAAACATATTAGTACTCTTTTTAATAGTGGTTTTGGCAAGTTGTAGCAAAAATATCAGTAAAATGGATGCTTCTGAAAGTTCGATGATTTCAAAAAAAGTAGATTCTTTAATGGGATTGATGACGCTGTCAGAAAAAATTGGTCAGATGAATCAATATAATGGGTTTTGGGATGTTACGGGGCCCGTACCAAATGAAGGTGATGCCGCCAATAAGTACGATCATTTAAAAAAAGGATTGGTAGGTTCCATGCTCAATGTTTTGGGAGCTGATGAAGTTAGAAAAGTACAGAAAATAGCCGTAGAGGAAACCAGATTGGGCATCCCTTTAATTATTGGTTTCGATGTTATCCATGGATATAAAACATTAAGCCCTATCCCATTGGCCGAAAGCGCCAGTTGGGACTTGGAAGCCATTGAAAACTCAGCAAAAATGGCAGCCGAGGAAGCCGCTTCGGCAGGGATTAACTGGACATTTGCTCCTATGGTAGATATTTCAAGAGACGCCCGTTGGGGACGTGTTATGGAAGGTGCCGGCGAAGACCCCTATTTGGGAAGCTTGATAGCAAAAGCACGTGTTAAAGGTTTTCAAGGAAACAATCTATCATTACCATACACCATTGCAGCGTGTGCAAAACATTTTGCAGGCTATGGTTTTGCAGAAGCTGGGAGAGATTACAATACCGTAGATGTAAGCATTTCTACGTTGTACAATACCATATTACCTCCCTTTAAAGCCGCTGTTGAAGCCGATGTTAAAACATTCATGAATGCTTTTAATATATTAAATGGTGTTCCTGCCACAGGAAACAGATTTTTACAACGGGATATTTTAAAAGGTGCCTGGGGTTTTAAAGGATTTGTAGTTTCCGATTGGGGTTCCATGGGCGAAATGGTTACGCATGGGTATGCAAAAGATGGGGAAGAAGCAGCAAAAATGGCAGTAAATGCAGGTTCTGATATGGATATGGAATCTTATTTATATGTAAAATATTTAGAAAAATTAGTAAATGATGGATTGGTTGACATTGCATTGATTGATGATGCCGTAAAACGAATACTTACCGTGAAATTTGAACTGGGTTTATTTGATGATCCTTACAAATACTGCAATTCAGCAAGAGAAAAGGAAATTACAGGGAACAAAAAAATTCATGAAGCGGTATTGGATGTAGCCAAAAAATCAATAGTGCTTTTAAAAAATGAAAACCAATTATTACCTCTTAAAAAAGAAGGCTTAAATATAGCGGTAATGGGGCCTTTAGGCAACGACAAACATAGCCCGCTTGGAAGTTGGAGAGGTGAAGCGGCAGATAATTCTGCGGTTTCTTTAATGGAAGGTTTGCAATTATATACCGGTAATTCAATAACCCATCAAATGGGAGTTAAACTAACAGAGGGCTTACCTAATTTTACAACAGAAACCATAATCAATACTACGGATAGAACAGGTATAACGGAGGCTGTGGCCGCTGCCAAAAACAAGGATGTCGTTATCATGGTTTTAGGAGAACACGGATTTCAATCCGGTGAAGGACGAAGCAGAACCTCATTGAGCTTACCAGGTCTGCAACAGGAATTATTGGAGGCTGTTTATAAAGTAAATAAAAACATCGTGTTGGTTTTAATGAACGGCAGGCCATTGGCCATTGAATGGGCCGATAAAAATATTCCAGCCATTGTAGAAGCTTGGCATTTAGGAACTGAAAGTGGTAATGCCATAGCACAAGTATTATATGGCGACTATAACCCGAGCGGAAAATTAACAATGACTTTTCCTAGAAATATTGGTCAAGTGCCCATTTACTACAACCATAAAAACACAGGCAGACCAACTTATCCAGGAGGTAATTCAGTGTTTTGGTCACATTATATTGATGAAAGTAACGACCCTTTATATGAGTTTGGTTATGGTTTAAGTTATACAACATTTAAATATGAAAACTTAAAACTGTCAACCAATAGCCTAACTGAAAATAACGATATTGAAGTGTCTTTTACCCTCACTAATACCGGTAATTTTGAAGGAAAAGAGGTAGCGCAATTATATATTAGAGACTTGTATGCAAGTTTGGCCAGACCTGTAAAAGAATTGAAAGGATTTGAAATGCTGTCTTTAAAACCAAATGAATCCAAGCAGGTTTCATTTAGAATTGATAGAAAAATGCTTGAGTTTTATTCTGCCAATGAAAAATGGGAAACGGAACCCGGCGATTTTAAAGTTTTTATTGGAGGAAGTTCCAAAACGGTTTTAGAAGGTTATTTTGAATGTAAATAAAATAATTATAACAACATGTCCAAATTGAGTTTACTGTTTTTAAGTTTTTTGTTTATCCTTCAATCCTGTAGTGGTGATGGTAATGGTGCCACAGAAACTGTTGTACCATCTAACCTAACTATTAACGCAGAAATTGTTGGTGCCTCTACCGAAAATCCAAATGGCGATGGTACTGGTGTGGTAAATTTTACAATAAACGCAACCAATGCCACATCATATAAAGTACTTATAAATGGTGAAACAAAAGAAATAACTGCCAATGCTTTCTCATATACTTTTACGTCATCGGGGACCAAAAATTATACGGTGATTGTCTCAGCATATAATAGAGATCAATTTATTAGTGGCACGATTACTTTAACGGTCTTTGTTGGAACTGTGTTGGGAACAGGTGGAAACTTAATATGGTCTGATGAGTTTAACAGTGGTAGTTTGAATTTAACGAATTGGAGCATTGAAACGGGCACAGGTGTTAATGGTGATTGGGGCACCGGACAATTGGATAGAGCGACGGAAAGAGCAGAAAACATTAGCTTTAAAAACGGTGTTGCAGGTGCTGATGGTGGCTGTTTGGTTATTTCAACCCGAAAAGAATCATATATAGATAGAAATTATACCAGTGGTAGAATTAATACCGCCGGTAAAGCTTCCTGGGGCCCAGGGCATCGTATCGTGGCGCGGGTTTATGCCAAGGGCGTTAAACATAAGGGGCAAGGATTTGCCTTTTGGATGATGCCCCAAGAAAAACCAGCTAATCGCGACTTTATCATGTGGCCACAAGGGGGTGAAATTGATATCATGGAATATGTAGGTGCCATCCCTTTTAATAATTTAGGCACGGTACACTATGCTTGGGAATGGAAAAATAACGAATACTTTGATTGGAACCATGGGTATTTAGGAGGCTATTATAATTATGAAACCCAACAAACTCCAAACCCCGCCGAACCCGGCTATGGTAATTACCCGCCAGCAGAAGGTAATTTAAATGCTGGAAGCGCAGCATTTCATCAATATGGTATTGATTGGTACAATGATAGAATAGAGTTTTTTGTGGATAACCATGTGTACCATATCCATTATTTGAATGACGGTGGTGCATACACGGTTGATGGACAAGATAAAATTTCGGTAAAAATTATAGATGGGCGTCGTGTTAATGTGTCCGAATATTCCAATCATTTTGAAGAATGGCATCCGTTTGAACATAAAATGTATGCTATTTTAAGTGCTGGGGTTGGCGGAAAGGATTATACGTATGGTGGATCCATTGTTCCAGAGGCACAATTTCCATCCGATGTGTATATTGATTGGGTGCGGGTCTATGCACTGTAAAAAAATAAAATACAAGATTAAAGATGGTCTTTTTAATATGACAAATGAAAACTTCAAAAGTTAATTTTTTAGTTAAGAATTATGTTAAGTACTTAATTAAGTACATGACAAAAATGAAAATGAGAAGTTCAAAACATTAAAAATAAGCCACTTGATAATTCCTCCCCTTTTTTCAAGGGGAGAGTTTGTGCCGAATTTTCGGTATGCCGATAGGTGGAGGGGTCAATGATAACGACTATTTGAATAGTATCCAACCATTTTTTGTCATGCACATAAAAATTATGTTTAGTTTGTTTTAGTTTTAAGTGTTGGGCCACTGGTAGGGCCCAACATTTATTTAAATGAGTTTATTGTACTTCAATGTCATTATAAAATAAAAAATATGAAACTCGTTGTTTTTTGCACAATCGTATTGATTACAGTATGTTTTTCCTGTAAAGTAAAAACACCAGAAACCTCTAAAAAAGCTGTAGAAAACACCTTAAGTTTTATAAAGACCAACGGAACTCAATTGGTCGATGATAAGGGAAATTCCATTATTTTAAAAGGAACAAATTTAGGCAACTGGTTTGTGCCAGAAGGTTATATGTTTAAAATGGAACAAGTTAACTCACCTCGTAAGATCGATGAGCTACTTTATGAATTGGTAGGTCCAGATAGTTTAAAGGTTTTTTGGAATGGTTTTTTAAATAACTACATAACGCATGAGGATATTAAATACTTGAAAAAAATAGGCGCCAACCATTTAAGGTTGCCGTTCCACTATAAAATGTTTACCGATGATTTGTATATGGGAGAACGGAATGCAGGTTTTAAGTATTTTGATCGATTGATTACCTGGTGTAGAGAAGAAAAAATGTATGTTTTGTTGGATATGCATAGTGCTCCGGGAGGTCAAACAGGTGATAATATTGACGACAGTTATGGGTATCCGTATCTTTTTAAAAGCAAATCGTCGCAAGATTTAATGACTAAAATTTGGGTAAGCATCGCTAAAAAATATAAAAATGAACCTGTAATAATAGGTTATGATATTGTAAACGAACCTATTGCGCATTATTTTAATGATGAGTTGGAAGATTTGAACCACCAGTTGTTTTTATTATATAGCCGAATAATTGAAGAAATCAGGCAGGTTGACCAAGCACATACCATTTTCCTAAATGGTTCTAATTGGAGTGGTAATTTCGACGTTTTTGAAGCATTGGTAGATACGAACGTTGTGTACGAATTCCATAAATATTGGTTCGATGTCAATCAAGAAGCCATACAAACCTATTTAGATTTTAGAGATAAAAACCAAGTGCCTATTTATATTGGTGAAACTGGTGAGAACACGGACGAATGGATAAAGGAGTTTAGAGTATTGTTGGATAAACATCAAGTTAATTGGTGTTTTTGGCCATATAAAAAAATGAACAACCCTCGTGGGATCATGAATTTTAATGAGCCCGAAAACTATCATTTAATTACTGAATATGCCAAAAGCGATCGTTCCACTTATGCTAAAATTAGAGAGAACAGGCCCCATATTGTTGAAGTCCAAAAAGCATTGAATCAATTTTTAGAAAATAGTCTTTATAAAAATAACTTTGTAAATAAAGGATATACAAAAGGTTTGGGTTTTAGCTCTGATTAAGATTGGAATCTTCAAATTAATCAAGGTTTATATAATTGAAATTTTTACGGGTTTAATCTATTATTGCTGCATTACCGGTAGCAAGCAGGTTTTCAAAAAAACCAATCCAGTAATCATATCCAATACATAATAATAAGTACAATGTTTACAGTGAACTCCTAGAGACCGACAGATAAACCATCATCACCCACCCAACAAATACCCCCAATTTAAATGTTTGCGCTTATCTAAACGCGCCAGAATTTTTAAAAACACCAAAGCGGTTATTAAGGCATCTCCAGTAGCGGTGTGCCTATCAACGGTGGGCACGTTAAGTTCTTTACATAAATCGTCTAAAGAATACGATTTCAGGTTTTCCCGATAAATAATATGCTTTGATTTTTTATATAAATAGCCGGTATCTATAAACTTGTTTTTCAATTTGCCCAAACCATGGCGCAAAAGCATTTCGTTTATCATATTTTTATCAAAATTGGCATGGTGCGCAATTAAAACATCGTTTTTTATGTATGCTAAAAATATTTTGATGGCTTCCAATTCCGTTACTTTTTCAAAAGCCCCCTTTTTCATCAACCCATGTATTTCAACCGTTTCGGCTTTAAAAACAGCTTGTTCCAAATACAGTTCCAAGGTGTTGCTTACTTCAATTTTTTTTCCAATAAAAGCCACCGCGCCTATCGATAGAATTCTATCTTCTTTTTTGTCGAACCCCGTGGTTTCGGTATCAAAGGCTATAAACCGTGCATTGGCAACAGCTTCACTGTTTTTTTTCTTGTCAAAGTAATTAAGATAATCGTTCCAAAAATCTGGAAACGTTTGTTTTTTCTTAAACAACCAATCAAAATCCATTATAAAAAGTTTTTTAGATCGAACCTCATCTTCAAGGCATCCTGCACTTCATGGATGGGTTTAAAGCAGCGTTTCAACTTAAGTTTTTCTTCTTTGGTCAGGGTTTCCAAGGCAATAAATTTTCCGGAAGTATTGTGCAATAATCCTTGTTTGGTCTTGAATTTCAGCAACGCTTTAAATGCATACGAACACGATTCGAAAAGCTCTTTGTTATTGGGTTCTATTTCCGCTAATTTCTCAAAACGTTCGGAAGTATTGTTTACATCCTTAATGTTATGGTTTAAAACCAGTATACGGGCAGCATCAATCAATGGCATTAAAGCTCTGCTTTTTATGTTGAAAAGATCTTTTTGCTCGCCATTTTCTTCCACTAAAAATTGTTTGAAAAAACCGAGGGGTGGCGGACTTTTAACGGCGTCACTTCCTAAAAACTTAAAGAACAACGAGGTTTTGTTTAAAGAGTCATAGATAGAATCTGATAAAGCATCAACAAGACTTTTATCGCCATATACATGGTTGTAATCGAAAAAAATGGAGGAAAGCAAAACGGCCTTTTCGTCGGGATGTAAGATCCAATTTTCAAATTGCAATGTCCATGCGCTGATGGATTTGCACCATTCCACATTGCTTGCCATCATATCGGCTTCACAATATTCAAACCCGATTTTGTTTAAGGATTTGGTAACCAATTTTGTCAATTCCAAAAAATAGGCTTGCGTTTCCGGATAGTTCTCTTCGGGAACATCTTGAAAAATAAGGCCATTATCTTGGTCGGTAAAAAGTAATTGTTCTTTTCTGCCTTGGCTTCCCAAAGCAATCCACGAAAATGGTACAGGCGGCGGTGTGGGCATTTTTTTTAAGGCAATTTCTATGGCACGAATGGTAACCGCATCGTTAATTTGCGAAATCACTTTTATGATGTGAGAGATGGGAATGTTCTGTTCCAGATAACTTTTTAAAAGGGTATTGGCCTTTAACCTGGCGGCCCTTATTTTTTTTGTGCGTTTTGCCCGTTCGATTTCTTTTAATATGACGGATGGATTATTGCCCAAAGTAACCAAAACATCATGGTGTGTCAATACCCCAATAAGTTTGGAATTTATGGTGCCATCTTTTGTAATGCATAAATGCCCAATATGGTGTTTTATCATTTGAAGCTGGCCTTCAGCGACCGTTAAATCATTTTTATTGGTAATAACGGGCGAACTCATAATATTGGTAACCGGTGTATCAATAGGGAATAAACCCGTGGCAATTTTATTTTTAATATCGCTGTTGGTAATAATGCCCACTGGTTTTTTGTCGTCGTCAATAACAATCATACACCCAATTTTATGGGCACTCATTTTAATGGCGGCATCTTTTAACGAGGATTTAAAATCGCAGGTAATGGGGTTTTTTGTGTAATTTGCTGTTTGAAAGCTAACGATATCCTGTGAGGTACTGGGAAGATAATCGGCAAATATTTTTCCGGTTTCTTCTGCAGTGTAGGGGTCGTAGGCATTGGTTGCAAATGCCGTGATCAAAAATTTATAAACACTGGCATTATCATGTGTTACGGACTGGAATTTGGCAATAGGAATGGCATAAACAATGGACTCTTCATTAGCCGAAGCCGTTAGTTTGTAGTTTTCTTTGGCTATAAGCGGGCGTACACCAAAAATATCGCCCGCATCGCAAATATTGATGATTTCCTGTGTATTATCAGGATTCGTATGAAATATGGTGATGGCACCGTTTCGCACCAAATAAAAATGCTCATGGAACGCGTCCCCTTTTTTAAATAGCGTATCGCCCTTTTCCAAATAGATAATGGAAACTTCTTTTGAAATTTCAAATAAGCCATCATTATTAACAATATTAAAAGGAGGGTACAGTTTTAAAAAATCGAAAACGCGTTCAGCAATAGAATTTTTCATTCTTCATTCTTTAATTCTTGATTTTTTATTAAAATAAACATTGTTGTCCGATAAAAATGTTTAGATACAGTCATTAGTTCTAGGGCATTTCGCTCTATTATTAGACTTTCATCTAGTTTTAAAATCCTACTAAGAATTTAGGATTTATAAAAATTTTATCCAACATTTAAACTGTTTATCAATTAGTTACAATTAAGTCTTTGTTCTTTTCCCGATAGCTATCGGGACTAACAGCGAAGCGGTCTTGATTCCTTATCGCACAAGAATGTACAATGAAACCTAAACTATTTTAAAATCCAAAAGCAATTCACCTTCAATAAAGGCTTGCAGGTGGTCTCCTTTAACATTCAATCCAGCGCCCAAAGCGGGTGTTCCCGTAAATATAAGATCGCCGGGTTCCAAAGTCATGTATTTGGACACAAAGGCAATAATCTCAGCAAAACTATAAATCATAAAATCGGTGTTTCCTGTTTGTTTTTCTTCACCGTTAATAACCAAATTAAAATTAATATAGCTTAAATCAAGAAAATCAGAAATGGGTTTAAAGTTAGATATAGGTGACGCACCATCAAAACCCTTTGCCAATGCCCAAGGCCCTTTGTTTTCTCTACTGGCAGCAAGCACATCTTTGGCCGTATAATCAATTCCCACAGCGATTTCAGAAATAAAGGAAGGCGCATTTTCCAAAGAAATATCCTTTCCTTTTTTACCAATTTTTGCAACCAATTCAACTTCATAAGCCAATTCGTTTGTAATGGATGGGTACACCACATCTTCATTATTGGTAACCAAGGTGCTTTCGGCCTTTAAAAATATAGTCTGATCTCCATTTTTAAGGGCTTTAATATCTTCTTTTTTGCTCACATAGTTTTTGCCAATGCCAATAATTTTCATAGTATTTAATTTAGTTAAATGATTAAGATGTAAATTTAATAAATACAGGTTAAGTACATGACAAAATTTAAAACAATAATTTAAAACCATTAAATATCAATGCCCTAAAAATTCTTTTTTTTAAGGGGATGGCTTGTGCCGAATTTTCGGTATGCCGATAGGCGGATGGGTCAATGATATAATCTGCCTAAATAATAACTAATGCGAATCAAGTGTTGAAAAGATTAAAATCCATTACGATTTATAAGACAATATTAGGGGCGTTAGCCCTAAAATCGTAGTAGATACATACAAACGTTAATTAAATAAAAAGGGGCGTAGCCCTGTTATCTTAATAAATTAACACGATAATGAACAAAAAACAGATAATCCTGAAATTCAATAAACATGGCAAACACGTACATAATTATTTTATTAAAGATGTCAGGGCCAAAGCCCCTAATTCATCATCATGGCTCATTTTGCTACTACTAAGCCTACAAGGCTAACGCCCCTAAGATAAGTGCGCATTCCAATTTTCACTCGGCTGAATAATTATAATATTTTCACTCTTGATTCGCGTAACTAACTATTTATTGTCATATACTAATAAATATAGGACTAAAAATTATTTTAATTTTAACTTATTCTGTTGGACTATTAGAAATGGAATGCTTAAATTCATGCAAATAATTCAATCGTAACATTATGAAGAAAATCAATGCCTATGCTTCTAAGGAAGCAGGCGGAAAACTAGAGAAATTTCAATACGAATTACCAGCAATAGGTAATGAAGAAGTAGATATTAAGGTGCATTATTGCGGTATTTGCCATTCTGATTTGAGTATGATAAACAATGATTGGGGAATGACGCAATATCCATTGATTCCTGGGCATGAAATAGTTGGTGAGGTTACCGCTTTGGGAAAAGAGGTAAAAGGCCTAAAAATAGGCGATAAAGTAGGCATGGGTTGGTATTCTGCTTCGTGTATGCACTGCAACCAATGTATGGACGGAAAACAACATTTATGTGGAAGTGTGGAAAGCACCATAGTGGGGCGTCATGGTGGATTCGCTGATGCCGTTAGAGGGCATTGGTCCTGGGTTACGCCCTTGCCAAAAGGTTTGGATATGGCAAAAGCAGGCCCGTTGTTTTGTGGCGGCATTACCGTTTTTAACCCGATTGTTTTATCGGGGGTCCAACCCACGGATAAAGTAGGGGTAATAGGCGTTGGCGGATTGGGACACATGGCCATTAAATTTTTAAAAGCCTGGGGATGTGAGGTTATAGCATTTAGTTCCAGCCCTAAAAAGAAAGAAGACATTCTAAAAATGGGAGCGCATAAAGTGATCGATTCCACCAAACCTCAAGATTTGGAAAGCATTGCAGGCACCTTGAATTTCATTTTAAATACCACCAATGTAAGTCTTGATTGGAATTCGTTTTTAACTACTTTAGCGCCCCAAGGCAAACTGCATACGGTCGGTGCCGTATTGGAACCCATGGCCATTCCTGCATTTAGCTTGATAATGGGCGAAAAATCGGTAGGAGGAAGTCCGTTGGGAAGCATTGCATTAACCAGAAAAATGTTGGAATTTTGCGTTCGTCACAACATTTACCCAACCGTAGAGGAATTTAAAATGGAAGACGTCAACAAAGCATTGAAACACCTAGAAGATGGTAAAGCACGGTTTAGAGTAGTATTAAAAGCATAAAATAGTATCACTTAAATGTATTCATTATGGCAAAATCACAAGACGCAAAAAAGAATGTTAAAAAAGAACCACTCTTAACACCAAAAGAGAAAAAAGCAGCAAAACTTGCTAAAAAGGCAAAACGCGATTAGTTAGATAAAGCTTATTTTTACGGACTAAAACCACTTCTATTGGAGTGGTTTTTTTATGGTGTGCCGTGCATGGCAAATAACCAGACGGTGCAAGTCCGTTATGGAGGTCTGTGGTTACCTGCCATTAGCTTAGGGCAAGGGTGCCCATTGCGAGGTGTCCCGATAGAATCTATCGGGATGAAGGAAGCCAGCGGCAAAGTTCCGGCCCGAGGAACACGAATACAATCAGGCATTTGCAACGTGGACGAGTTTGCACAACAAAACGAAGTCCAAAAGCTACATGGGCGTTGCGGTGTAAATTGTGCGGGCATCCCGATGTTCGGGACGGGCTATGGAACGAAGGTTCTTGGCCTTACCACGGGAGGTCTCACGGACATGTTTAAACAAAGTATGGAACATGATAACAATTGCCGTGAGAAGCCGGCCGAGGCCATAGTATCCGTTACACGACCGCATCGGAAAGGGCCGAGCTTTAAGAAGTGATGGTAAATGAGCGTTGCCAAAAGAAGGGCAGAAAGCAGAAAATATCGAAAGGTACCTGCCCACGGAACAATAGGGCGGAACACGAAGGCTATGTGGGAGGGCCAGACAGCAACAAACAAAGGTGTTTGAACGGACTCTGCACATTTTTTACCTTTGGGAAAGGCGTAAAAAAATAGCCTATGTTGTGGCAATGTATAGGTAAAATAAATGCCTGTTATGGATTATATTTCTAAAATATAGTCTGTTAAGCTCGATTCGTGGGGCAAGTCCATTTTTTTTCGCAGTCGATAGCGTTTTACCTCAACGCTTCTTGCAGAAATATTAAGCAACGGTGCTATTTCCTTTGAGGATAGGTTTAGCCTAAGGTAAGCGCATAACCTTAAATCATTATGGGTTAAGGATGGGTGTTCGTGTTTAATCTTTTTTAAGAAATCCTTATCGGCATTATTGAACGCTTCTTCAAATAGATGCCAATCGTCTGAATTATTTATATTTCGATCAATAATCTTAATTACGTGTTTTAACTGTTTAGGGTCTTCAACTTTGTTCAGTTCTTTTTTAATATTATTGAGGAACTCATTCTTTTTGATTAAGCTCATGGTAGATATGCCCAACTCTCTGTTTTTGTTATCAATATCCTGTCTGAGCTTGTCATTGTTAAAGCGCATCAGTTGTTGTTTATTCTCTAGTTCCTTCAACTCTAGCTCGTGCATGGTCCGTTCCAATAATTTTTCACGTTGCTTTCTATAATGGCGCTTATACACATGGTGCATAAATAATGAAAAAAACAACAGCAGTAGGCCATAAAATAAAATCATTAAGTTTGAAAGATGCCACGGCCTTTCAATACTGAATTTGTAAGATGCCACATTTTTAGTTAGCGTATTTCCAACTTTAGCCCGAACATTCAGGGTATAGTTCCCATATTGTAAATTTTTAAAAGAAATAACCGGGCTAGGATCCCAATTGCTCCATTCGGGGTACATTGTTTCTAACTGATATTGGTATTCCGTATCAAAATATTTATCGAATTCTGCCACGTTATACCTGAACTCTATATTGTTTTCTTGATTTTTAAATGTGCCTTCCACATCTTTATTTACGTGGGTGGTAGACTTTAGGTCGTTAATGGAAATGGAACTAATGTTTACCGTATACACCTTTTTTTCTATCTTGTCCAAATCTACAATAACGTAACCTGAAGAGGTTCCAATTAGGTATTTATTGTCCTTTATATTGGTAATGTTTTCATAACCTGTTTGCCCTCTTGGAAGCGTTTTTGAAAATGATATCCGGTTTACTATTGGTGCCCCAGTTAATTTTTCCGGTTTCATATAATTTAAATTTTTCTTGGAAAAGCTAAATAGTGTATTGGTGCTTTTGTTAAATAATAAGCGTCCTGAAGTATAATCATCCTTTAAAATCAATTTACTTAAAATAGAATCTTTAAAGAACAGGTTTTTAGCCTCATTGTATTTGTAAACACCTTGATTGCATGTAAATAAGATTTGGTCATTATATTTTATAATACTTGTGTTTAATTCATTTTCAATGGTTGCGTCTTTTATAATTTCCAACGTTTTGGTTAATTCTTTATCAACTTTAATTTTATAAACACCTCTGTATTCATGGCTAACCAATATTTTGTTGTTGTTCGCAATTTCAAAAAACCTGCTGGACAGATTGAAGCCTTCAATTTTATTCTTTAAACGCCATGTTCCATTTAATTTTTCCAAAACATATAAACCATCGTAGTTACCTTGAAGCAGTAGGTTATTGTTTATAGGTAAAACATTCCATGTTCCTTGTATATCTGCAATTTTTGTAACAGCCCCATTGTTAACAACAAATGTCCCTGAGTCATGGCCACAAAAAAGTTGATTATCAATGTCATTCAAACTCCATACGGCGCCTTGCGTGCCTTCAATAAATTTAAAGGCTGTTTCTTCATTTAAAGGCTTAACAAATAGCCCTTGGTTACTGCCTAGGTACAAATTATTGTTAAATACCGCAGACGCATTAACGCTGCCTATTTTTCCTTTGGCATCATTAAAAATATTAAAAGGAGAATCAACGTTTATGCAATTAATTCCGTTATTTAAAGCGAGCCAAATGTTATGTTCTACATCTTCATAAATAAAATGAATTGTGTTATTGCTCAATCCGTTAATGGTATTGATCTTATAATCAATAACACCCTCTTGTGTTACATTCAAAACCCCATTTGAGCGCGTGCCCAGAATAAAGTTTTTATCTTTTAATTGGATGCTTCGGTAAACATTTTCTTTTAATAGAACTTGATTTGCGGGCACGTTCCATTTAGCTAGTGTATTGTTTTCTAGCACAAAAAAACCTGAATCTTCCGTTTCCATTAATAGTTTCCCATGAAAATCAAAGATATTGACGAGAAGATTATTTTTTAAAATTTGATTATCTGAAACCAATTTTGATGCACCGTTCTCAATCTTGTATATTCCATCTCTATTTTTTTGATAATAAATGGTTTTATTTACTTCAAACATTTTGGAGATACCTGTTTTAGATTCTATAAAAGTATAGGACTTACTGTCTTGATTATAAACATAGATTCTGTTTAACGATTGAAATAAAATATAATTATCTATCCTAATAATATTCCAAAACTCTTCATCGTCTAAAAATTTAATTTTGAGCTTCTTTGATAATGAGGTATAAACCAGCAGCCCAAATTCGTTTCGCTTCCAAAAACCAAATTCTCTATAACATCCTGTATATATTAACTCATCAATAACATTAACAGATCTAATAATAGTTTCATTTGGTGAATTGTACAATTGCCATTCAGCACCATTAAATTCTAGCAAGCCTTTATTGTTAGCAACATATATGAATTTGTTTTTAGATTGCGAAATAGACCAATTTTGAGTTTCTGCACCATAATCAATCGGTCTAAATATTTCAATAGTAGGGCGTTCTTGAGCTATCAAGAAAAAAGACATTATAAAAAATATAAATGAATAAAATGGGTTTTCTAATTTCAAAAGCAAAATAAGTGTTGTTAAGTTACTAAATTACTAAAAATAACCGCTCAAAGAGTTTTTGTATGGTTTTTGTGTGGGTATAATGGTAGTGTGCAGGTTAAGAGTAAAGCAATTATTGATGATAGTATGGAGGAAAAGAAATTGGGGAGTCGTTAATTTTATGGAAAATCTAAGATACATAAGTTTATATTTCTAATTGGTCCCATATTTATATTTTCATTTAATTACATGGATTTTATCTGGTTTTAAAACTAAAAAATAATTAAGAGATGATAATACAGTAGAAGGAAAATTTTTTACACCATTTGTGATACAAAATGCTTGATTTGTTACAATTCTATTTTCATTATGTGTGTAATTTTATAGCAAATTTTATCAATATAAATAGCACACTTTAAACTTAACTTGTGATGAAAAATCAGATGAATATTTTCAACAAATTTAAACTGGAAAAAACCTGTTTTTTAAAATTCGTCCGGTTATGCTATTTACTTCATTAAAGTATTATTTGCATAGATGGTAGCGTGCATAAATAGCCAACAACACGGCTTTAAAAGGTTTCAAAATTGATAGATAATAACAAAAAACAGTAACTTTAGTCCAAAATAAAAGTTTTATACCGTTATGGTTTTAAATAATCACATTCACAGATTTTTTATTTTTTATTTCCTGGCAAGTTTACAATTATGGGCACAAGGAAACCTAAAGGAATACAATTTTGTTAATATTAAAGAGGGTATTTCTAAAGTAGCCGTATCTGGTATTACACAAGATAGTTACGGGTTTATTTGGATTGGTACTAACGGTGCCGGATTATACAAATTTGATGGGATTGATTTTGTTTCCCATAAACACATTTTAAACGATTCAATATCTTTAAGCAGTAATTTAATTTATTGCACTTATCTAGATGCTAAAAACAGGTTATGGGTTGGAACTGAAGATGGCCTTAATCTGTACGATAGAAAGTTTGATAAATTTAAAAGAATCCCAATTAGCCAAGCAGAAAATAATGGAAACTTTTCTATAGCAGTCAGTAGTTTGGTTTCGGATGAATCTGGAAATATTTACATTGGTACTTTTGAAAACGGATTCTATAAACTTAATAACAAGAGTCAAAAAATTGAGGAAATACCCATTGAAGGTTTTAACAGGGAAACAAGTAATGTAAATATTAACAGCCTCCAAATTAGTGACAAAGGAAAAATTTATGCAGGCACCAGTATAGGGCTTCGTGAATATGACAGCACCACTAATACGCTAAAAAAATGTTTCTTTTCTTCAAGCAATGGTATAACTTCAATTGACGACCCCATTCAATCCATTTTATTGGATAATTCAAATAATATTTGGGTGGGTACGCTCGCCAATGGTCTGTATAAAGCATCCATTTTAAGTACAGGGAAGGACGATTCCCTGGGTTTTAATCATTACAAAATTACCACTAAACGAATTTTATCAATGGTTCAAATCCCCGACGGCACTCTAATGATTGGTACCGAAAATGATGGATTGATCCATCTGAATCAAAATGGCACTTTAATCAAGAATTATTTACTCGATAAAACCGATAGAAACGGCATAAGATCAAATTCCATTTGGTCGTTGTTTGTGGATAATAACGAAAGAATATGGATGGGTTATTATAATAGTGGCGTGGCGGTTTATGATAAATTATACGATAAGTTTAATGGTTTGGAAAGTTTGCCAAGCAATTCCAATTCACTTCAATTTGGTTCCGTTACAGCTATTGAGCAAGACGCCAATGGTAAATTTTGGATTAGTATGGATGGGGGAGGTATCGATATTTATGATTCTCAAACCAACAAGTTTGAACATATTAATAAAACAGATAGCAACAGTTACTCTGGCTTAACAAGTTTAGATATTCAAACCGTTTTTATAGATAGCAAAAAAAATATTTGGGCAGGCAGTTGGAACAATGGGTTGTTTTTATTGAAAAATGGGTCTAATAAGTTTATTAATTATAATTCTTCGAATACCCCTAATATCAACTCTAATAGTATATTGAGTTTTGATGAAGATTCAGATGGCATCATTTGGATAGGAACGTTTCATAGTGGGGTTTTATCATACAACCCTAAAACCGAAAAATTCACAAATCAGAAGATGTCTCCATTTCCCAAAAAAGAAATAATTGGGGATGACGTTAGAAAAGTGTTGGTTGATTCCAAGAATGATATCTGGGTTGGCACGACCGAAGGTTTGTTTAGAATCAAAAAAAATGGAACTAATGATCTTATAGTCGAATCCATTTCAGATAAAATGGCGAATGGCTATAGAAATAAAACAAGTGCAAATCATATTCTGTCATTGTATGAAGGCATCGATGGGTCTATTTGGATTGGAACCAGAGGCTCTGGATTGTGCCGTTATACCAATAAGAATAAATTTGAATGGTATAATGAACTTTACAATTTTACAGAAGAAAGTGTGTCCAGTATCATTGAAAGTAAAGATGGAAATTTATGGGTAAGTGGGAATTCCGGACTTTCAAAATTAGATATAAAAAATAATGAGGTAACAAACTTTACATCCAACGACGGACTTTTATCGAATGAATTTAACTTCAACGCTGTTTTAAAGGACCAACAAGGCATCTTATATTTTGGCAACTATAAAGGCGTTGATTTTTTTAATCCAGAAGAAATTACCACAAATAAAAGATTGCCTTCATTATATTTTACAGGACTCAAATTATTCAATAAAGAAGTTTTGCCTGGTAAAGAAAATTCTCCTTTAAAGCAAGTATTGGCCGAAACAGACGAAATAAAACTTAACCACACACAATCTGTATTTACCATTGAGTATTCTGGGGTAAGCTACACAAGGCCAGAGAAAAATCAGTATGCCTATTATCTGGAAGGATTGGAAAAATCGTGGAATTATGTTGGCAATTTAAGAAGCGCCACCTATACTAATTTAGATAGAGGTAACTATATTTTTAAATTAAAGGCGGCCAATAATGATGGCGTTTGGAATGAAACACCATTGGAATTAAAAATAACGATTCTGCCACCCTGGTGGAAAACAAATTGGGCTTTACTAATATATACGTTGCTGTTTTTTGGTGCGGCTTATATGCTTAATAAAATAGTCCTCGGCCGAATTAAAGAAAAGGAGTTGCTAAGAAATGAAAGAAATCAAAGAATTCAGGAAGATGAATTAAATGAAAAGAAACTTCAGTTCTTTACCAATATTTCCCATGAATTTAGAACCCCTTTAACGTTGATGATCAATCCTTTACAGGATATTATGAGTGATGATAAATTGAACCTTCCCATAAGGGTTAAGGAAAAACACAATGTCATTTACAAAAACACTGATAGACTTTATAGGCTCATCAATGAATTAATGGATTTTAGGAAGCTGGAGCTAAACAAAATGCGAATACGGGCTCAAGAATTAAATGCTGTTAGCTTCACTAAAGATATTATTGGTTATTTTAAAGAAGAAGCCTATAATAGAAACATACATCTTGCGGTAGATGCCGATGTGCCCAATATTCCGCTTTGGGCAGACGAAAGTATGTTGGAAAAAATTATTTTCAACATACTTTCCAATGCCATGAAAGTAACGCCGGATGGTGGTGCCATAAACATTGACCTCTTGTCTAGGGACGATTTATTTGTGCTACCATTGGTTAGTGAAACAGAGCCCATTAAAGTGATCGAAATTATAATTTCCGATACAGGTCCCGGTTTGGAAAAAGAACAAACAAAAAGAATATTCGAACGTTTTTATCAAGTAGAAAATTTGAATAAAACTTATTATGGAGGCACAGGTATTGGGCTTGAAGTAGTCCAGAATTTTGTTCAATTGCATAAAGGAAAAATTGAAGTTGAAAGCAAATTGGGAGAGGGCACCACGTTTAGAATTTTATTGCCGGCAGGGAAAATCCATTTTTCTGAACAGGAACTTCTTACGGAAGTAACTTCTGCAATTTCTTTAAAAGAACGATTTGTTCCAAGGGTTAATACGGAATCAGCAAAAGAAGATATTTCCACAGATGAGAAAACTTCCAAACCTTATACCGTCTTAATCGTTGAGGATAACACAGAGCTTCGGAATTATTTGCGTGATGAACTTAAAAAAGATTATAAAATTTTAGTAGCAAATAATGGAAAAGAAGGTTTAGAGATATCTAGGGAAGCATTACCGGATGCTATTATCACCGATGTGATTATGCCAGAAATGGACGGTTTCGAGTTTTGTAAAATAATTAAAACCGATATAAGAACCAGCCATATTCCTTTATTGATGCTTACTGCTAAAACAAGAATAGATGACCGAATTGAAGGTATTGGATACGGTGCAGACGCCTATATGGTAAAACCGTTTGATATGCGATTGTTAAAACTTCGTGTATCGCAATTAATTACTAGTAGGAAATTAATTTTTGACAAATATTTTGGGGCAATAAGTGGTGCTGAAGAAAATAAGAATGCAATATCTATTGATAAAGAATTCATTCAAAAAGTGTTGAGTTTTATTAACAAAAACATGAGCGATTCAGATTTAAGTGTAGAATTGTTAGCTGAGGAATTAAACTTAAGCAGAAGTCAGCTTTACAGAAAAATAAAAACCCTAACAGGGCAAACGGTCAATGAGTTTTTAAGAAAAATACGATTACAACGCGCCAAGCAATTACTGGAAACCGGCAGTGCCAATGTAAGTGAGGTTTGTTATAAAGTAGGGTTTTCTTCGCCTTCCTATTTTACGAAATGTTTCAAGGCGCATTTTGGTGTTTTGCCTACTGAAGTTGAATCGAATTCTTAAAGGACTCAAAAAAACTTAATAAATCTATCTAGTTTAATTCCTTCCCTTTTTTCAAGCGGAGGGGCCTTTATGCGGAGGGGTCAATCCCTCCCCTTTTTTCAAGGAGGAAACCTGTTCCTAATTTTCAGTTTGCTTATTAACCGGAAATAATTCCTGGGTTACATTCATTTTATGGGGAGGAAATTTAAATTAATGATGATGATTCAAGGCTTGTTGAACTGGAAATAATTCGACTATAGGAGAATTATTCTATTTCAACAATGCCCCGAAAACAAAGGGATTTTCGAAATCTCTTATTGAAAGGTTGTTTATCAAAATTCAATCAAGATTATTCATTCATTTTAAGAATAAGTTTACTCCCCAACTTTTTTATCTGACCCTAATTCCTCCCCTTTCTTCAAGGGGAGGTGCCTTTAGGCGGAGGGGTCAAATTCTTTAAAATGAGTGGTTTTGTAATACAAATCATTTCCTCCTATTTCACATGTTGCAAAGTTTTCAAAACTAATTCACTACGTTTCAAATTTTCATTACTACAACAAATGTAGCATCCTATGCTTCTTATGTCGCATATTGTATATCTCATAGCTAATTGCAACAATTCTTCTATTAGTTGCTTTATAAGTCTTATTATTTGCTTTTTTCACTAACTACATTTGGTCTATTAATTTTATAATTCTTAGCAATGATCCAAAAAACTTCCCTCATTAAAGTATGTAAAGAAATGTTGATTATAGGGTTAATGTATTTTTTGCTCTTAGTAATGTACCATATCATATAAGATTTCCCAACTATAAAAACGCCATTGAATGAATTTTAATAAAAACATTAGAACACAATCTTTAATTAGGTTTTCAAAATCAGGTTTGATACTTGCCATAATTCTTATCATGGTTGCTTCATGTAAAACAAACGAGAAGGAAATTAAAACTTACGCATTTAAATTCCAAGATACTTCTTTGCCGGTTGAAGAACGGGTTCAAGATTTAATAAGCCAAATGACGCTGCAAGAAAAAGTATCGCAAATGCGTTATGATGCGCCAGCCATTGAACGGTTGGGCGTTCCTGAATACAATTGGTGGAACGAAAGTTTGCATGGGGTTGCCAGAGCAGGCGAAGCCACTGTTTTTCCACAAGGCATTGGTATGGGTGCTACTTGGAACGCCCCTTTAATTTTTGAAATGGGCACGGCAGTATCAGACGAAGCAAGGGCAAAACACCATAAATTTATTTCTGAAGGTAAAAGAGGCATTTACCAAGGCTTAACGTTTTGGACACCCAACATCAACATTTTTAGGGATCCACGCTGGGGCAGAGGGCAGGAAACCTATGGCGAAGACCCCTATTTAACCAGTAGAATAGGCGTTAATTATATAAAAGGGCTTCAAGGAAACGATCCTAAATATTTAAAAGTAGTGGCCACGGCAAAACACTTTGCTGTGCATAGTGGCCCAGAAAAATCAAGGCACAAGGACAATTACCAAACATCCAATAAAGACTTATACGAAACCTATTTGCCAGCTTTTGAGGCGGCCGTAAAAGAGGCAAAGGTACACTCCGTAATGTGTGCGTACAATCGTTTTAGGGATGAAGCTTGCTGCGGAAGCAATTTGTTGTTACATAAAATTCTTCGCGACGATTGGGGTTTTGATGGCTATGTGGTTTCCGATTGTTGGGCGATCAATGATTTTTGGGAACCCGGAAAACACGAACTTGTAAAAACACCGGAAGAGGCCAGTGCCTTAGCGGTTTCCAGAGGAACAGATTTGAATTGTGGAGACTGTTACGACCCATATTTAAAGGAGGCCGTTCTTAAAAAAATGATTGATGAAGAAAAAATTGATTTGGCACTCACCAGATTGATGACGGCGCGTTTTAAACTAGGCATGTTCGACCCAGAAGCGGATGTAAAATGGTCAAAAATACCTTATGATGTGGTAGCAAGTCAAGAGCACTACGATTTGTCTAAAAAAATCGCCAGGGAATCAATGGTGTTGTTGAAAAATGAAAACCATACGCTTCCTTTAAGTAAAAACATAAAGTCTATTGCTATTATTGGTCCGAATGCGGATTCTAAACCGGCACTATTGGGTAACTATCATGGTACGCCCAATAATTATAACACGCCTTTAAAAGCAATCACAGATAAATTACCCAATGCCACTATAAATTATGCATTAGGAAGTGATATTGCCATGGGTTGGCCCACTTTAAACACCATACCAGCTTCCGTGCTTAAAAATGGTAATAATAATGGATTAAAGGGAGCATATTTTAAAAATAGAAATTGGGAAGGAACGCCAGAATTTACAAGAAATGATGGTGTTGTAGATTTTATTTGGACCATTGATAGACCTATAAAAAATTTAAAAACCGATACATTTTCAGTGAAATGGACGGGACAATTGGTGCCAAATGAGAGCGGAATATACAGAATAGGGTTTAGGGCCAGTAACGCTGTCAAATTTTATTTTGATAACGAACTTAAGTTTGAATTTACTGACGACCATGAGCCGAAAACCAAATATTTCGATATGGACTTAAAAGCAGGAAAGTCCCATGACATTAAAATTGAATACTTTAACTACCACTCCGATCCACAAGCGCAATTTGTTTGGGCGAAAATGGATCAAGATTTAATAACTCCAGCTTTAGAGGCTGCAAAAAAATCGGAGGTTGTAGTGCTATGCTTAGGATTGTCTCCAGATATTGAAGGCGAAGAAATGCCCGTATTGTTAGAAGGTTTTGATAAAGGAGACCGTTCAGACATTACCCTTCCAAAAACCCAAATGGAGTTAATGAAAAAAATCCAGGCTCTTGGTAAGCCAACCATTTTGGTTTTAATGAACGGAAGTGCGCTGGCCGTTAATTGGGCTGCCGATAATATCCCTGCCATCCTAGAAGCATGGTATCCGGGCGAATTTGGAGGAAATGCCATTGCCGATGTGTTGTTCGGCGATTATAACCCAGCAGGACGACTCCCCATAACCTTTTATAAATCGGTAAAGGATTTACCGGATTTTAAAAACTATAACATGGAAAACAGAACCTATAAATACTTTAAAGGGGATCCGCTTTTTCCTTTTGGCCATGGTTTAAGCTATACCAATTTTACCTATACTAATTTGAATATCCCTGATGCAGTAGCCATTAACAATGATATTAAAATAAGTGTTGAGGTTAAAAATACGGGAGCACTTGCAGGAGACGAGGTCGTTCAGC
Source organism: Mariniflexile sp. (assembly GCF_052728615.1). Taxonomy (NCBI): domain Bacteria; kingdom Pseudomonadati; phylum Bacteroidota; class Flavobacteriia; order Flavobacteriales; family Flavobacteriaceae; genus Mariniflexile; species Mariniflexile sp. The sequence continues at coordinate 114,974 of NZ_JBFVFE010000005.1, forward strand.
TATATGTGTCGCACGTAGGAAAGGTTGATGTGGCCACACGAACTTTGGTAGGTTTTGAAAGAATTCATTTGAATGCTGGCGAGACAAAAATATTAACCTATAGCATAAGCCCAAAACAATATGCTTTAATAGGTGCCGATGGGAATACTTTATTAGAACCAGGAGCATTAACAATAAGTATAGGCGGTAAGCAACCAGGTTTTAAAGGCGTTGCAGATACCACTACAAGCGGCGTAATAACAAAAAAAATAGCATTAATAGATAATCAACAAACACAATAAACAAACTAATTAATAACTAAAACTATTTAATATGAAGATGAAGTTTAAATTGGCAGTCATTGCTCTGGTAATGATTTGTACACAAAGTGCTTTTTCACAAACAAAAACGGTGTCGGGCACGGTTACAGGTAATTCTGGAATTCCTTTGCCCGGAGTAAATATTCTGGTCAAAGGAACCACAAACGGAAACATAACGGATTTTGATGGTAAATACAGCATCAACAATGTAAGCCTAAATAGTGTGCTTGTATTTACTTATATAGGTTTTGCAAAACAAGAAATTGTATTTACGGGCCAAAATATACTAAACGTTAATTTGTTAGAAGATACCTCGACATTAGATGAAGTCGTGGTAATTGGTTATGGTACTTCTAAAAGAAAAGATTTAACGGGGGCTATATCTTCCGTTTCTGCCGATGAGTTAAAAGACCAGCCTTTTACATCCATCGATCAAGCTTTAATTGGTAAAGCTGCCGGTGTTACGGTGTCGCAAAACTCGGGTGCTCCAGGGGGCGGTGTTTCTATAAAAATTAGAGGGATAACGTCTCTTTATGGCAATGAGCCTTTGTATGTTATAGATGGCACGCCTATTTTTGCTGATAGAAATAACACTTCTTTAGATTTGGGTTCAGCTACTGGTGGCGGCTCTGGGCAAAATGTCAACTCTGCTTTATCAGGTTTAAATATGTCAGATATTGAAAGCATAGACATCTTAAAGGATGCATCGGCCACAGCCATTTATGGGGCCAATGGTTCCAATGGGGTTGTTTTGATAACGACAAAAAAAGGTAAAAAAGGGAAAGCCATTATTTCTTTTGATAATTATACGGGTATCCAAACGGTTGGCAAATATTATGATATGATGGATTTGCAGCAATATGCCCAATATACAAGCGATTTATTAAAATCGGATAATAGAGAAGTGCCTTTTGAATTTCAAAACCCTAGTTTATTAGGTAAAGGGACCGATTGGCAAAAAGAAATTTTTAGAAGTGCCTTAGTTACCAACAACCAAGTGGCAGTTTCCGGAGAAAAAGATGGCACACGCTATTATACCTCTCTAGGTTATTTTAAACAAGAAGGTGTCATTGTGAATACCAATTTTGAGAGAATTTCGATGCGTTTAAATATTGAAACCAAAGTTAACGACTGGCTTAAAGTAGGCAATAATGTATCCTTAAGTAATGTAAAGCAACGTATTGTTAAGAACGATGATAGGGGCGGTATTGTGTCTTCGGCGTTGCGTTTAAGCCCGCTCATACCGGTAAGATATCCAGACGGAAGTTATGGTGCTCCTGGTGGTGGTGTAAATGGTGCGGCCAATAATTATGAAGCGGTAAACCCCGTTGCCTATTCGGAATATGTTAACAATCGGGATAGAAAATTTAAGATAAACGGCAATTTATTTGCTGACATAACCTTAGCGAAACCTTTAACCTTTAGAAGTGAATTGGGATACGATTTAAATGCAGGCGATGGCAGGGTTTTTATTCCTACTTATGATAATATTGGTACCGCTGCAAATGAAGTGAATTCTTCACTTAAACAACAAGACCAAAGTTATTATTGGAATGTGAAGAACTATTTAACATACAATGAATCTTTTGATAAACATAGCATTAATGTCGTATTAGGTCAAGAAAGACAAAAAAGTAATTTTGAATATTTAAGAGGTTCCAGAAGAGATTTAGAAGGGAACAATCAATTTGATAATTTAGTGTTGGGTTTAAAATCGACCTCTGAAGTGGATAACCAAAGTTATGCGTGGGCCATGCAATCCTATATTGCTAGGGCCAATTATAATTTTGACAATAAATATTATTTAACAGCTTCTGTAAGAGCAGATGCTTCTTCAAATTTTGGACCTAATAACAAATGGGGTTATTTTCCAGCGGTTTCTGGTGCTTGGACCATTTCAAATGAAGATTTCATGAAATCTTTATCAAGTACCGTAAATTACTTAAAATTACGTGCAGGATATGGTGAAGTTGGAAATCAGAACATTCCTAGCTTTTTGTATCAAACGCAATTTTCTGCTGTTCCCTCGGCTAGCGGGTTATCCTATATTTACACAGTAGATGGAAATCCTGATATAAAATGGGAAACTTTGAAATCTACAAATATTGGTTTAGAAATTGGTTTATTAGATGATGCCATTAAATTGGATGTTGATGTGTATCAAAAGAAATCTTCAGATTTATTAATTCAAAGACCAGCAGATGACCGAACAGCGGGTAGAGTTTTACCCTATGAGAATGTAGGTGAAATGCTTAATAGGGGTATTGATATAACGTTAAACACCAGAAATTTTCAAACCGATGATTTTTTATGGAATTCTACTTTTATATTCTCAGCATTTACCAATAAATTAACAAAATTCTATGATGGTTTAAAACCATTAACTGCTAATATTCCCCAGTCAGAGGGAGAATTACTTTATAGTTATGTTGAAGAAGGAAAGTCTTTAGGTCAAATGTATGGTTATGTTACCGATGGCATTTTTAGAACCCAGCAAGAAGTGGATCAAAGTGCTACACAAGTGCCAGGTAAAACCAGTGTAGGCGATATTAAATTTAAAGATTTAAATGGCGATGGTGAAATTACGCTTGACGATAGAACATACATAGGTTCTGCGCTTCCAAAATTCACTTTCAGTGTCAACAATAATTTTAATTATAAGAATTTTGATTTAAGTGTGGTAGTAAATGGTTCTTACGGAAACAAAATATACAATCAAAACAGATATTATACAGAAGCCTTGCGTTTCTTGGGGGAAAATCAATCTACTAGAGCGCTAAACCATTTTGTTGTAAATTATATGCCCGATGGCGTTACTTTAGATGATGCCGCAAACACAGCTCAAAACACCGATGTGCCCAGAATTGATTTAGGAAACGGAAATTCAAATACGCGCGTTTCAGATCGTTTTGTAGAAGATGGATCTTACATTAGAATTCAAAATATTACGATGGGATATAATTTAAGCTCTGGGTTTTTAAGTCAGACGAACATCTTTACTAAAGTAAGAATATACCTTTCCGGACAAAATTTATTCACCTTTACCAAGTATTCTGGCCTGGATCCAGAAATTGGAAGTAGAAATTCAGATATAAGATATGCAGGTTTGGATGTAGGGAGATATCCTTTGGCAAAAACAGTAACACTAGGTGTAAACCTAACATTTTAATAATATTAAAACTGATTATTATGAAAAAGCAATTAATAAAAGCATTCATGCTAACAACTATGATTCTTTTCTTAGGGTCATGTTCAGGAGATTTCACCGAGTTGAGATCCGAGAATTCATTATGTAAAGACTGTTTGCCTCCGGGAGCCTCACCTTACGAAGGCATCCAAAACGGGCTATACACCAAAGGTTGGTTTGATTACAACTTTAAGGGTATGATAACGCAAGGCGATACCTATGCGGGTAATGTATGGGCAAACGATGGCGAATTCAGGCCCTTTGCAGAAGCATCTGTATTGAATGATAATGGCGTTTTAAATGGCAATTGGACGGGATTATTCTCTGTAGTGAACCAATCGAATTCCTTGATTCAGGATTTAATTAAGGATAAGGAAAATATTCCTGAGGATGCCTACAACCAAGGCATTGGCGTTTCTAAGTTTATGAGGGCTACAGCATATTTTTATTTGGTAAGAATTTGGGGCCCTGTCCCCATATATGATGAAAACTCTAGCGGCATCAATGCGTTTAGGAATTTAGAATCCGATGTTTACAAATTCATTGAGCTGGATTTAGAAGATGCTGTTGCAAAATTGACAACCGAGCCAAAAGTAGGAAGAATTGGAAAATACTCCGCAATGGGAATGTTGGCAAAAGTGAAATTGAATTTGAAAAAATACGATGAAACGGCCCAATTGTGTAGAGAGGTAATAAACAGTGGTAAATACGATTTATTGGAAGATTATGGGAATTTATTCAACAACCCTAATTTCAACAACAGTAAAGAAAGCTTATTTTCGCTGCAATGGACTGTTAATTGTAATGAATGGGGCACCCAAAATACCGAGCAAGCTTATATCGTGCCATCGGGTTCTGGAATTACTGGTGGTGGAGACGGTTGGGGTTCTTATATGCCAACTATCGATTTGCCAGGATTATACGAATCAGGCGATAAAAGAAGAAAACCATCTATTATGATGGAAGGCGATGTGTATCCGGAACTGTTAAGTAAAAAAGGAGGCTATACATTTGATAAATTACCTTCCCAAACCGGACTGAACTTTAGAAAATACATAGTGGGTTCCGCTGATGATGGCTACAATGTTTGTTTTATGCGAACAGAACAAAACACCAATATGTTACGCTATGCCGATGTGCTGTTAATGATGGCTGAAGCCAAATTGGGAACTAATGTTTCTACATCTGATAGTGAAGCGCTAGTGGCTTTTAACAAAGTACGTTCCCGTGCTGGTTTAGGCTCCGTTAGCACCATTACCCAAACGAGTTTATTTAAAGAAAGACGCATTGAATTTTTATTGGAAGGCCAATATTATTTCGACTTACAGCGTAGAAATAGACCGGATGCCTTGGCAGAAATTGCCGCTCAACAAAGAGGTTTTTATGGAGATGCCGCTAGAACTGAGTTGGTTTCCATTAAAGTCGTGCCAACAAATGCTTATTTTACGTTGCCTTTACCGGCAGGGGCTATAAGCATTAATGTTAATTTAACTGCTGCACCAGTTCCGTTTAATTTTTAAATAGTAATTATGAAAAACATTTATAAAATAAATTTAATAGTAATAATGTTAATTTCGGCATTATTCTCATGTTCAAAAGATGAAGTTGGTACACCAACAATAACCACTTTTTCTTCGCAAACCAACCCCAATGCTTCTGGGGTTCCGGGTGATTTACTTAAAATCGAAGGCACTAATTTATCTGGTTTGAAACAGATTGTTTTAGATAATAAATTGGATGTATCCTTTAATCCTAATTTGAATTCCAATATTGCCATTTTTTTCAACATCCCTAATTATGATTTTGAAAACCCTTATAATTTTGGAGTGCAGCCTATAAAATTTGTTACTGCCAATGGGGTGGTTGATTCTCAAATCAATATTATTCAACCTGCCCCTGTTTTTGGTAATTTTAGTGTGCTTAACCCTAAACTAGGTAATAAAGTAACCATAAAAGGGCGTTGGTTTATTGATGTTTCATCAGTTACATTTGGAGGAGAACCTTTAGATTATACATTGGTTTCTGATAAGGAAATGTATTTCACAGTACCAACGGATGCTACAGCAGGAGCCAATGTTGTTATTACAACGCCTGCAGGTAGTACGCCCATTGTTCCGCCTGGGCCTGGGGTTGCAAACACGACATTTTTAGATATCAATTTTGGTTTTGTTGATTATTTGTTTGAAGATTTTGATGGTAATGGATTATACAAAAGTACTTGGGGATCGTATGGTGATGCAGGTGCTTTGAGTGTAACTGCAATTGGCCAGACCGCTAATAGCGCTCAATATGATTATTATGGAGCAACAGCAAACGGTTATAATGGATGCCAGAATAATGAAGCGGGTGCTTTTTTACCAAGTTCAGCTACGGCAGCTTCTAAAGTAACATTTAAGATGATGGTAAACGCCAACCCGGGTACATCATTTGATGTGATTCTTGATACTTGGGCCTATAATTTTACCATTACTACAAGTGGATGGCAAGAAGTTTCAGCGGTATTGGACCAATTTGGGTCTGGTTACAATCCTGGAAATGCGGCAACAGATACTAAAAAAGTAGATCCTTCAGGCATATTGCAAGTTAAAGTGTCTTTACCCAATAATGGCATTGTTTCAAGCGTGAAATTTGACGATATTAAATTCAGGGTAGAGGAATAGTATAAAAAATTAATCTAACTTAGAGGTTGCCTGAAAAGTCTAAAATTATATTTTTCAGCTATGTACATGACAAAAATTAAAATAATGAGTTCATAATTAAAAATCAAAACCTTAATAATTCCTCCCCTTTTTCCAAGGGGAGAGCTTGTGCCGATTTTTCGGTATGCCTTTAGGCGGAGGGGTTTAACACAAATAAATAATAGTCATTTTATCACACCCTTAAATATTTCAAACACCTTCTATTTCAAATAAAAAACAAATAATTAAAATGAATTATAAACAAATAGTAACTGCTTTTTTTCTGGTATTTTCATTACTAAGTTGCAGTAAAGATGACGGCAATACCCCAGTGCCATTAAACGCGTTGGCAACTCCTTTTGCTTCAACGGCAAGTAATGTTACAAATACTTCTTTTCAAGCAAATTGGGTTTTGGTTCCTGGTGCGGAAAGTTATTTGATTGATGTTTCAACCGATAACAGTTTCTCTACGTTCGTTACTGGGTATGATGCTTTATCAAATAGTGGTAGCACGGTTGCAATTTCCGGACTTTCTCCAGCTATGGCATATTACTATAGAATAAGAGCCAAAAGAGGTGTTGAAGTTTCCAATAATTCAAATGTTATAACCGTTAAAACCACAGGCGTTGCGGCCGAAGACCCAACTTTTCTTAAGGTTAAGGCTAACGCATTAGCGAATCCATTTTTTGTAGGAGTCGCTGTAAAAGCCCAACAATTAAATACTGGTAGTGCCTATGACGTTGTTCTTAAAAATGAATTTAGCAGTATTACGGCCGAATATGAAATGAAAATGGACCCCATTTCTACGGGAAGCGGCACTTACAATTGGGTAGCTGCCGACAAAATTGTTAAATACGGAAATGATAATGGCATCAATGTGCATGCGCATGTTTTGGTTTGGCATAATGCAGTTCCTAATTGGTTAAAAGATTTTTCGGGAACTGATGCTGAGTTTGCCTTGGAAGTAAAAAAATACATAACAGCTGTGGTTACCCACTTTGCTGGAAAAGTGAAGTCCTGGGATGTTGTAAATGAAGCGGTTGATGATAATGGTAACATGAGAAATACTGTTTTTTTAACTAAAATGGGACCTAATTATATTAAAGATTGTTATCAATGGGCCAGAGATGCTGCAAATGCTGCTGGAGATACCAATTTGTTGTTGTTCTATAATGATTATGCTACTTCAACCAATATTAACAAACAAAATAAAGTGTTTGCTATTGTAGATGATTTAAAGGCCAGTAATTTGATTGATGGCCTAGGTTTCCAAATGCACAACACGTATTTAAGCCCTGCCAAAACACAAATGGAGGCCGATATTAATAGAGCTGTAGCCAAGGGTTTAAAAATCCATGTTTCTGAGTTGGATATTCAAGTGAATCAAAACAACGATATTACAACTTTTACAAACGAAAGAAAATTAGCCCAAAAGGATAAGTATAAAGAAATCGTTAAAATATATAACGCACTTCCGGCTGCTAATAAATATGCTTTAACAGTATGGGGTTTTAAAGACAATGAATCTTGGATTCCTTACAGCACCGATTTAAATCACCCAGGGAACGAC